>JAZPZP010000001.1:0-5868 GCA_045544695.1 Eubacteriales bacterium
ATCACAGAACGAAAAATCAACCGGCTTTATTCCGTCATATAAAACGGTCGGAAATTTCTCGCCACTCGCAATTTCACAAACTGCAGACGCGAGTCTTTCCTTTTGGCTTAAATCCATATCGGACAGACGAGCATCTGTATATCCACTTGCTCTGAAGCTTGCTTCACGCGCAGTAAGCGGAGAAAAGCCGAGAAAGCTTGAAATCACCCACTTATCCGCTGTAATATCAGCACTTTCTTCAATTAACATATCAAGTATCTGTGCACGAGTAAGTTCTCTTGCATCAACCTTATCCTGCGCCGGCGGAAGCTCATAAAAAAGGCCCGGTAGAACCTGACGTTTTTCACTCATTTCAAGGTCAATACGCTTTAAGCAATCGAGAACTCTGTCCTCCCCGTCGCGCAAGACGATATTTGAATATCTGCCCATAAGCTCAATTGAAATAGTTTTCTTAGTAAGAACACCCATCTCATCGTTTCCCTCAACCGTTATATCAATAATTCGTTCAAGGCGCGGCTGAGATACAGAAACGATTCGTCCACCTGCAAAATATTTGCGAAGCAGCATACAGAACATCGGCGGTGTCTGCGGATTCTCACGCGTTTTTTCAGTTAAATTAACACGCGGATAGCTTGAGCCTGCCGAGAGAAGAAGTCTCATATTTCCTGCCTGTGCGCGGAGATTGAGTACAATTTCGTCGCGCTCCGGCTGATGGATTTTATCAATACGAGCGGCACTTAGCGCAGTATTAAGTTCATTTGCGAGATGTGATAAAAATAATGCGTCAAGCGCCATCTCTCATTCCTCCTACTTTTTATAAAACTCTATCGGCTCTGCTATATCTTTTGCAACAGAAACCGAAATATCGCTAAATTCAGCCGCTAATTTCTCAGATAACGGCTTAATTATCACGTTCTCAGTCGAAAAATGACCAGCATCAATCAAATTAATGCCAAGTTCCTTTGCATCCAGCCACTGCGAATGTTTAACATCAGCGGTAACAAAGGTATCTGCACCTAATATAATTGCATCTTTTAACATACCGCCGCATGAGCCGCCGCCAACCGCTACGCGTGAAATCGTATCGCTCGACTTAGAATATCTTAAACCGTCTATATCGAGTGCATCAGCAACAAAACTTAAGAATTCATTAAACTGCATCTCTTCTTTAAGTTTACCAGCTCTTCCGATGCCTACGTTTTCGATCGGCTCAAGCACTGCATCACTTTCAACTCCGAGCTTTTCTGCCAGAGCATCATTTACTCCGCCCTCAGCGGCATCTAAATTCGTGTGCATACAAATTGCGGAAATTTTATTTTCAATAAGTGAAATTACGTGGTTTGATGTTGTATCACCTAAAACGACGCGCTTTAACGGCTCAAAGATAACAGGATGATGTGCAACAATCAAGTCTGCGCCGATACTTTTTGCTTCCTCAATCACATTTGATGTAATATCAAGTGCTACCAGGATTTTAGAAACCTCGCGACTTCCATCGCCGACAAGTAAGCCAACATTGTCAAAACTCATTGCATAATTTTGCGGCGCAAGTTCATTTAAGAAAGCTAAAACATCATTTACCTTTGCCATAATTTTCACCTCTTATTTCCAATTCTTCAATTAATTTTTCCAAGCGTTCTATTTCACACACATCAGGCTTTTCTGCCTTTTTCATTCCAAAAAGTGCGTGTTTTTGTATTTTTATAACCTTATTTAAGTATTCTAAAGCAATGTCTGACGAAAAGTCAGACAAATATAAATCTGCTTCTGAATACTTACCTTGCTCGCCCGGTTCAACGGTTAAAACCGTGTATAGCTTTTCACCCTCGCGTACAATCGTTTCGCGAAGGATTTTATATCCGTTTTCGAACAAAAACTTTCTGAGTACCGGCGCCATTGACATCGGCTGGAGTATAAGGCGGCAATTTCTTTTAGTCCACTCAGCACGCGCTATAATATCACGAATGAGTTCACCGCCCATACCTGCTATTATAACACAATCCTGCGGTGGAATGCCGTTCAAGCCATCTGTTTTTACGCAAGTTATTTTATCGGAAAGCCCTGCTATGTGAACCGCCTCACGCGCACACGCGATAGGCCCGTCGTTTATATCGCTGACCGTCATATTTAAAACTTTACCGCTCTCAGCAAGATAAATTCCGACCTGAGCGTGGTCGCAACCGACATCAACTGCAGTATTTACTTTTTCAACCTGACTGACAATTGCACTAAGGCGCGGTGTAAGATTTATCATTTTAATTCCTCGCAAGCAGTTTTAATAAAAACCCTCTTGCCTCAAACTACGGCAAGAGGGTTTGTTTGACGAAAAAATATTACTTCGCCAAGTGAGCGTTAAGCTTCTCAAGTAATGCGTTCATATCAACACCGTGAACTGCACAAGCCTGCTCGATGGTCTCACCGCGAGATGCCGGGCATCCTAAGCAGTGCATACCAATCTCTAAGAAATAAACTGCGGTAGACTGGTCAAAATCTAAAACATCACCGATAATGCTGTCCTTTGTAATTTCAGTCATCGAAAAGACCTCCTTTTAGTAAAATATATCATATAATTATAATACAAAAAAATGCCAGATTTTTCAATAGTTTTTACGAAATTTTTTACTGCTTTTCAACTTCTTTTCTTTTTGCTATTTCCTCGTGAAGATATTCGAGCGCATCCGAAAGTCCTCCAAGGGAGTCAATAAGCCCGACTTCAACCGCTTCTTCACCGTAAATCACAGAACCAACATCAGTCGCAAGCTCACCAACTTTTAGCATATAATTGCGAAAAACATCTTCATTGATTTTTGAATTCTTAGTGACAAAAGAGACTATCCTCTCCTGTACTCGTTCAAAATAATTGTATGTTTGCGGAGTTCCAACGATAACTCCGTTCATTCTGACAGGATGAATGGTAACGGCAGCACTTGGTGCTATAAAAGATTTTTTAGCCGATACTGCAAGCGGTACGCCAATTGAGTGACCTCCGCCTAAAATAAGTGATACAGTCGGCGTTTTCATACTTGAAATAAGCTCCGCTATAGCAAGACCTGCTTCAATATCGCCACCCACAGTATTTAACAAAATTAAAAGTCCGTCTATCTCATCACTTTCTTCAATTGCTGCAAGCTGTGGACAAACATGTTCGTATTTTGTCGTTTTATTTTCGGACGGCAATACCATATGGCCTTCAATCTGACCTGCTATCGTTATGCAATGTATATTTCCTTTTTTTGAATGTGCTGTAATAGAGCCTGATTCGACTATATCTTCTCTGTCCTGCTCACGAATATCGCTGTTTTTTTCGCTCATTTTGCCTTGTTCCCTTCCTGCGTATTTTATCGTAGTTTTCCCAAAAATACACAGAAAATACAAAAAAGCGGTTGGAGCAAAAACCCCAACCGCGATTTAATTTTTTATTCGTCTTTAAGGAACTCAGCGCGCTCAGCAACAATCTTTTCCTGAATGTTCATCGGAGCTTCTTCATAGCGCTCGAACTCGAACTCGAAGCTTCCACGACCCTGAGTAATTGAACGAAGGTCAATTGTATATGAATGCATCTCAGCCATCGGAACCTCAGCCTCAATTGTCTGCATTCCGCCCTCAGCCGGATTCATACCGAGTACGCGACCGCGGCGCTTATTTAAATCGCCCATAACATCACCCATGAAGCTGTCCGGAACGGTAACAGCAAGGTGACCGATCGGCTCGAGGAGAACCGGGTTAGCCTGCGGTAAACCTGCCTTATAAGCAAGACCTGCAGCAACCTTAAATGCCATTTCAGATGAGTCAACATCGTGATAAGAACCGTCAACAAGAGTAGCCTTTAAGTAAACTACCGGGAATCCTGCAACAACACCCTTAGCAATACTCTCACGAAGTCCCTTTTCAACTGCTGGGAAGAAGTTCTTCGGAACGGCACCGCCGACAACCTTCTCTTCGAATACGAGATCTTCCTGATCGCCCGGCTCAAATTCCATCCAGACATCACCGTACTGACCATGGCCGCCGGACTGCTTCTTATGCTTACCCTGAACACGAACTTTTCTACGAATCTTCTCGCGGTATGGAACTCGCGGAGCTTCAAGCACTACATCAGCAGCAAAGCGTGCTTTGAGCTTTGAGCATAATACATCGATATGCATATCACCGCAACCGCTGATGATGTACTGATGAGTTTCTTTATTATTTACTGCGGTAAACGTTAAATCCTCTTCAGCAAGACGAGCAAATCCTGCTGCAACCTTCTCTTCGCCGCCCTTAACTGCAGGTAAAACTGCGAGCGAATATGTAGGCTTCGGCAAATCAAAACCACCGAGAGACATTACTGCATTTGCAGCGCAAAGAGTATCGCCTGTTTTAGTCTTATCAAGCTTTGAAATAGCACCGATATCACCAAAGCCGACCTCTTTGGTCTCAACACGATTCTTACCGCGAACGAAGTAGAGATGTCCTAATTTTTCCTGCTCACCTGTGCGAGCATTTACGAGTGTCATATCAGATGTAACCTTACCTGACATAACTTTGAAGTATGAGAATTTACCGTACTGGTCAGACACCGTCTTGAAAACCAAAATTCTTGTCGGAGCCTTTTCTGTACGCTCGACATCAATAATCTCACCGTTTGCATCCTCACCGATTTCAGCCGGCATATCAAACGGAGACGGAGCATAGTCAATAAGACCGCGAAGAAGTGCAAGTGAACCAATACCTGTTGCAGCAGAGCCGCAGAATACAGGTGTTAAGCTTCCCTGCATAAGTCCGATATTGATACCGTGGATAAATTCTTCGTTGGTAAATTCCTCACCGTCGAAGTATTTGTTCATATACTCTTCGCTTGTTTCAGCAACACTTTCGCAAATCTGACCGCGAACTGTGTCCACCTGATCCTTCATTTCGTCCGGAATCGGCATTTCAACAGCTGATCCGTCTTTAAGCTCATAAGCCTTTAAATTTACAACATCAACGATACCAATTGTTTTACCGCCAACAATTGCAGGAATAACAATCGGACATACGGAGACGCCAAATTTCTCACGAAGACCTTCAAATGCCTTGTAATAATCAGCGTTTTCTTCATCAATTTTTGAAATATAAATCATTCTCGGAACCTTACGGATAGCAGTTCTTCTCCAAGCAAGCTCTGTTCCGACACCAACGCCGTTCTTAGCGCTGCAAACGATAACAGCACATCCTGCAACGCGAAGCGCCTGCTGGCGCTCTCCACCAAAGTCAAGATATCCAGGGGCATCCAAAACATTGATTTTATGCTCGTTAAACTCAATCGGAATAAGTGAAGTTGAAATTGAAATTTTTCTCTTTATCTCTTCAGTATCAAAGTCAGATACTGTATTTCCGTCAGCAATTTTACCAAGGCGGTCTGAGCCCTTTGTCATATAAAGAAGACTCTCTGCGAGGGATGTCTTTCCGTCGCCACCGTGACCGAGTAATACTATGTTTCTGATTTTTTCTGCCGGATAGGCTTTCATTGTTCATCTCTCCTTTTGCTGCATATATTTATGCAACATTTACTTTAAAATAATTATACAATATCCTTCGATTATGCACAATTGATAGTATGTAAAAATAAACGCTATATTTTTGTGCATTTTAACTAATTCCCCTGAAGTAATTTGTAACTTATTTATTCTTTGCACTAAAAAGCACCGTTATAAACGGTGCTTTTAATTTTACTGCTGTGCGCTGAGGAGTTCTTCGCGCATTTTCCAAAGGCTCTTTGACATATCAACATAATACTTATGCGGATTTCCAAAGCGCATAACCTCGCTTCAGAGGTTATCGAGATTCTCTGCACACACACTTCGGATTTCTTCGATCGACGGGCTTTCGTAAACACATTTTCCCTTT
>JAZPZP010000002.1:0-8570 GCA_045544695.1 Eubacteriales bacterium
ATCCGACTTCTAAATCCGTGTTACTAAACCACGAAAGATAATTTCCGTCAAGTCCGTGTAGTAAATAAAATATCGGAGCTGTTTTTATATCAACATCCTCAGGAATTATTGCGCGAAACGCCGTTTTACCTTTTAACACCTCGGATGTATATATGCAATCAAAAATCGCCATAGCTATCTCCCTAAATATCTTCGCACCATATCAAGCGCCGTAAGTGCCGCCATATTGCGGTTAAGAGCGCGGTCACGCTGCGGAGTTATCTTCTTGCACCAGACCATTTTACCTGCACTCACTGCAACAAAAACCGTCCCAACCGGTTTTTCCTCAGTGCCGCCACCAGGACCTGCAATACCGGTAACACCGATGCCGATATCCGCACCGAAAAGCTGCGCGACATTTCTCGCAAGAGTTATTGCACATTCGCGGCTTACCGCGCCGAAATCATTTAATAACTCGTGCGATACGCCGAGTAAATTTTCTTTAGCTTCGTTACTGTAAACACAAACACCGCCGAGGAACACATCGGATGATCCCGGGATATCTGTAAGCATTTTTGAAATAAGACCGCCTGTGCACGACTCAGCCGTTGCAAGCTTTAATCCCTTTTCGCGAAGAGATGAAATTACCTTTTCATCAAGTGATAAAACATCAATTCCATAAACGACGTCGCCTAAAATTTCGCACACCTCACGGATAACCGGCTTTGTAAGCTCATCCGCCTCTTCTTCTGTTTTGGCTTTGCCCGTTACGCGCAGAAGAACCTGTCCTTCTTTTGCATATGGTGCAAGCGTCGGATTTTCCATTTTCTCTGCTATATCTCTTATTTTATCCTCAACGCTCGACTCGCCCATACCGAAAATTTTAATCTCGTGTGACACGATGCACGCATCGGATAATTTTTTAAGATACGGAAGTGCTCTCTCATACATCATCGGTCTGCATTCGCGCGGCGGGCCCGGGAGCATAATGATATGCTTACCGTCTGCCTCAAAAGCGCAACCGGGTGCCGTTCCCCACGGATTGTCAAGCACGGTGCACCCCTCAGGGAGATACGCCTGCTGTTCATTATTCGGTGTCATTTTTGAGCCGCGTTTTTCAAAAAATGCGCGGATTTTCAAAAGCTCTTCTTCGTTTAAAATAAGCTCTTTGCCAAAACACTTAGCAAGAGTCTGCTTAGTTAAATCATCAAAAGTCGGACCGAGTCCGCCTGTTGTTATAATGATGTCGGCACGGCTCTTTGCCAGCTCGACAGCCTTTGTCAAACGCTCGGGATTGTCGCCGACAACCGAGTGATAATATACATTAATTCCAATCTGCGACAGTGCTTGTGATATCATCTGTGCATCGGTATTTGCAATATTACCGAGTAAGAGTTCAGTTCCTACCGCGATAATTTCTGCGCTGTAACTCAAAATAAAACGCCACCTTTTATATTTCCATAAATTCAGTATTTGCTACCGCCTCATCAACTAAAGCGTCAACATCGAGATTTTTCTCTGCCGCCTCAATGTCATAAAGACGCGGCTTGGTCTTCGGATGCTTCGGAGTAAATACCGTACAGCAATCCTCATATGGTAAAATCGAGGTTTCAAACGTGTCAATCTTGCGTGATATAACAACAATTTCCTCTTTATCCATACCGATTACCGGACGGAGCACAGGTAAAGTACACATAGACGCGGTAACGCCGAGCGCCTCCATCGTCTGGCTCGCAACCTGCCCTAAGCTCTCACCTGTAATGAGCGCCTTGCAATCGTTATTCTTCGCAATTTTTTCAGATATACGCATCATAAATCTGCGCATAATAAGCGTAAATAAATCCTCGTCGCACTTAGCTCTGATTTCTTCCTGAATCTTAGTAAACGGAACCATTGCAACATGCATAGCACCATTGTATGCAGTTAATTTTTCCGCAAGCTCAATGACCTTCTGTTTTGCGCGCTCGGAGGTGTACGGATATGAGAAGAAGTGAATTCCCATAAGCGATACTCCGCGCTTTGCAATCATATAACCTGCAACCGGACTGTCAATTCCGCCCGAGAGCAGAAGCGCTGCTCTGCCGTTTGCGCCGACCGGCATACCGCCGGCACCTGCGCGCGGATTCGCGTGGACGTAGGCGTGTCTGTCTCGCACCTCAACCTTGACTAAAACCTCAGGGTTTTTAACATCAACGGTAAGCTGCGGATATTTATCGTGCAAAGCTCCACCGATTTGCATTGCAATCTCGGGGGATTTAAGCGGAAAGGTTTTATCAGAGCGCTTAGCGTCAACCTTAAAGGTCTTTGCATAACGGAGCTTCTCGTCTAAAAACTCTTCCGCGGTTTTAAGGATAACATCCATATCCTTCTCGCACTCTGCCGCGCGGCACACGGAAACGATACCGAAAACACGTAAAAGTGCATCTTCAACCGCATCCATATCGACATCGGCACTCTGCGGCTCAACATAAACGGTCGACTGCAGGCAGTATACTTTAAACTCGCCAAGCTTTCTTATGCGCCATGCAACATTTTTCATAAGTCTCTTTTCAAAGTGTCCCCTGTTAAGACCTTTTAATACAATTTCACCAAGCTTTAAAAGTAATATTTCTCTCAATTTAAAATTCCCCTTATTCTAAAACAATTCATTCACAGCCAAAACAAATTCATCAATTTCTTCTTTCGTCGTGCTCGCGCAGAGACTTATTCTTATCGCACTGTCGATAAGCTTCGAATCGATTTTCAGCGCCTCCAGAACATGGCTTCGATGGCCTTTACTGCACGCAGAACCCGAGGAAACATAAATTCCCCGCTCCTCAAGCATTCGCATTGCAACCTCGCTCGGAAATGCAGGAATCGCAATTGATAAAATATGCGGAGCTTCAGAATCATATAAAATTTTAACCTTATCGCAGTCCTTAAGCTTTTCTTTTAAATACGAAAGCGTGTCGCAAAACTTTTCTTCTTCCTTTACAGCAACGCCAAAAGCCGCAATTCCGGGGACATTCTCTGTACCCGAGCGCAGCTCTCTTTCCTGACCGCCGCCTATATTCCGAGCCTTTATGCGTACACCCTTTTTAATATAGAGCGCGCCGATACCCTTTGGCGCGTGTACCTTATGACCGGATATCGTAAGTAAATCAATGTCACTTTTCCTTAAATTTATCGGCACTTTCAGAAAAGCCTGCACCGCATCGGTATGAACGATTACGTCTTTATTTACTCGCTTAACCGCACGCGCGATATCAAAAGTCGGATAAATAGCGCCGATTTCGTTATTAACCGTCATAATCGATACCAAAATCGTGTCCGCGCGAAGATGTGCCAAAACTCCTTCGGGATTTAACTCCTCGTGGTTTAAATATGTTATCTCAAATCCCTGCTCAGAAAGCTTCTTCATAGGATTAAGCACAGATGCGTGTTCAACAGCACTTGTAATTATATGCTTCCCTCTTTTTCCTTTTGCCTCGGCTACGCCGAAAATCGCTGTATTGTTACCCTCAGTACCGCCCGAGGTAAATATAATCTCATTTTTGTCAGCGCCGATTTTATCCGCAATAATCTCGCGCGCAGTTCTTACTACCTTTTCCGCCTCGATACCGAGCGTGTGAAGTGACGACGGGTTTCCAAACCCATCTTTCATCGCCGTAACCGCCGCTTCTATTGCGCTATCTTTAACCTGCGTTGTCGCAGCATTATCCAAATATACCATACATTCCACCAATTTTATTTATACTTGGTTATATTATACATTATATTGACCAATAAATCCAGTTTTTTATATAAAATATTTCAATAAAAATAGTTTGTTTTTTGCAAAAATCTGTGCTATAATATTTTTGTATTGTTTCTTTTGTAAAATTTACACTTTAATCGAAAGGATAAGGTGATTTATTATGTCAGGTAAAGTAGTTCTCGGCGCGCAGTGGGGCGACGAGGGAAAGGGCAAGTTTATTGACATTTTCTCTTCAAAGGCCGATGTCGTTGTCCGCTCACAGGGTGGTAACAATGCAGGTCATACCGTTATTGTCGGTGAGAATGTCTACAAGCTCCACTTAATTCCATCAGGTATCCTTTATAAAGGTACCATAAATATTATCGGTGCCGGTGTCGTTCTCGACCCGAAAGTTGTTTTAACCGAAATGGCAGGTCTTGCCGAGCGCGGGGTTTCACTCGATAACTTATATATTGATGCTCGTGCGCATGTTATTATGCCGTGGCACATTGAGCTCGACGGTTTAAGCGAAGAAGCTCGCGGAAATTCTGATATCGGTACAACAAAGAAGGGTATCGGCCCGTGCTATATGGATAAGGCTGAGAGAAGCGGTATCCGTATGCACGACTTTATCAATCCGGACAAGTTTGAAGCCGTTGTCCGTGCCGCAGGTGAGAGAAAGAACGAAATTATCACAAAGCTCTACGGCAAGGAGCCACTCGATATCGATGCAATCTTAGCTGAGTACTGCGAATATGCAGAGCGTCTCGCTAAATTCGTTCGCGATACAACTCCGATTATCCACGATGCACTTAAAGCGAACAAGAATGTTCTCTTTGAGGGCGCTCAGGGAACTCTCTTAGACCTTGACATGGGTACATATCCGTATGTAACCTCATCACATCCGGTTGCAGGCGGTGTTTGCATTGGCTCAGGTGTCGGTCCTACTGCAATTAATGAAATAATCGGTATCTGTAAGGGTTATACTACTCGTGTAGGTAAGGGTCCGTTCCCGACAGAGCTTGAGGACGAGACAGGCGATTACATTCGTGAGAAGGGTCATGAGTTTGGAACAACCACAGGCCGTCCGCGCAGAACAGGTTGGTTCGATGCAGTAATCGCTCGTTACACAGCTCGTGTAAACGGTCTTACCTCAATTGTAATTAATAAAATCGACCCGCTCATGGGTCTTCCGAAAATCAAGCTTTGCATCGGTTACGAAAAGAACGGTGAAATTACCCGCGACTTCCCTGCTGACTTGTCTGAGCTTGCTCATTGCACTCCGGTTTACGAGGAGTTTGACGGCTTTGACGAGGACTTAAGCAATATCCGCGAGTATGACAAGCTTCCGGAAAATCTCAAAAAATACCTCGCTCGTATCGAAGAGGTTTGTGAGTGCCCGGTTTCAATTGTCGGTGTCGGTCCTGACCGTGACCAGATTATCTATCGCTAATATTTTTGCGGCTTGATTAATCTCAAGCCGCTATTTTTATACCGAGGTGAAAATATGGCTATCAAATTAAATCCTGACGAAAAAGTTGTTGCAAGTATTAAAGAAGGCCTTCGCAAAAAGGGTGGTTACTGCCCGTGTCGCTTAGAGCGTACTGAAGACAACAAATGCATTTGTAAGGAATTCCGTGAACAGATGGCTGACCCTGATTTCGAGGGCTTCTGCCATTGTATGTTATATTATAAAAGTAAGGAGAAATAGAAATGGAAATTATTTTAACCGAAGCTAATTTTGAAGAAGAAGTTTTAAAGTCTAATCTCCCCGTACTCGTTGATTTCTGGGCAACCTGGTGCGGCCCGTGTATGATGCTTGCGCCGACGGTCGAGGAGATTGCAAAGGAGTACGAAGGTAAAATTAAAGTCGGAAAAGTCAATGTCGATGAAGCGGTCGAGCTTGCTAAGAAATATGGTATTATGAGCATTCCTACGCTTATTATGTTTAAAAACGGAGAAGTCAGTGATAAAGTCATCGGGTTTGTTCCGAAAGAGCAAATCGTAAAAATGTTCTAAAAAGACAAATTCGCAAAAAATAAGGACAAATTTGCATTTACATTTATCTTTTCTTTGATATAATGTATATAACAAATTTTATTGTGTGGTGATTTTATGTACAAAATAGGCACACCGGTTATGTTCCCGAAATTCGGGAACGATTGCGGTGACCGCGAAAAGACACTCGCCGAACTTAAAAGACTCGGAGCAACACGCGTTTATCTCGCAGGTATGAACCCGACATATCCGACAACACAGGAGGAGAAAGACGCCACTTATCCACTTCTCAAAGAAAACTGTGATTTCTTCCATAAGGAAGGCTTTGAGGTCGGCTGTTGGCATTGGTCATTCGGCTATGTTAAGAATTTAGGCACAACAATGATAAAAGGTTCAGATGGTGCAGAGACAACCTACCATTGCCCGTTTGACGATAAATTTTTAGAGCTTGTTTACGATAATGCATATAGCCTCGCAAAATGCGGCGTTGATATGATTCAGTATGACGATGACTTTGGCTTCTCATACTTTGGTAACAGCTTGCATTGCACCTGTGATTTACATATGGCGCGCATCCGCGAAATTTTAGGCGAGGACATTTCTCCCGAAGAGCTTCAGGAAAAAGTTCTTCGTATGCCAAACAGCAAGTACCGTCTTGCCTGGATGCAGGCAAACGGCGAAAGTCTTAAGAAATTTGCGAGTACTGTTCGCGCTGCAATTAACAAGGTTAATCCGAAAATCAGAGCCGGTGTTTGTACCAATATGGGTTCCTGGGGTCTTGACGGTGTTACTGCCGAAGAAATCGCTCGTATATTTGCAGGAGATGAAGCTGAACCGTTTTTACGCCTCATCGGTGCCTGCTATTGGCCACAGCGTGTCGGATATCACCACGGCACACTTCTTTCACATGTTATCGAATACGAACGTTTATCACGCAGCCATGTGCCTCATGACATTGAGGCGTTCGGCGAAGGTGACCCGTGGCCGAGACCGCGAAATCACTGCCCTGCTGCAAATGTTGAATTGTTCGATATGGGTCTCCGCATTGACGGAACGATTGACGGTATTTTGAAATACGACCTCGACTACTACGCTCAGCCGGATTATGAGTCAGGTTATATCGACAGACATGTTAGAAATAAACCTACTTATGACTGGATTGAAAAGGCGTTTTTCGACAAGGAAATTACCGGTGTCCGCGTTTATGACACGATGGATAAGTATAAGGGAATGAAAATTCCTGAATCCGTTAAAACCGGCCGCCGTTTAGTTGAAATTTTCTACAACCCGGCAATCAGAATGCTCTGCGATTCCGGTGTTCCGACTACATATACAAACGCAGGCGTTTGTGGTATTGCATTTGACGAAAATGTCCGTATTGTTCCAAAGGATGAACTTAAGCGCGGTCTTATAATTGATATGCGTGCGGCTGAAATTTTAGCCGAAGATGGAATTGATGTTGGTCTTATTAAGAAGGGTGATGAATACGCCTCCACTCTTGAGCGCTTTGTTGACGGTAACCGTTGCGTTAATGTCCACGAGGGTGCACTTCACGCATACAAGGTTGAGCTTAATCCGAACGTAAAGGTGCTAAGCTACTTAAGAGTTAACGAAAATGGCAAGACCGTCGAGTATCCGGTAAGCTATACTTACGAGAATGCAAACGGCGAAAAGTTCTTTGTGTTCGCATTTGATGCATATTACAACAACCGCCACTTAGGCCAGAGCTACGCTCGCTCAAAGCAGCTTGGTGACGTAATTGCTTCATTTGGAACTCCGCTTCCCGCTCATTCCTGGGGCAACCCGAATGTTCACATTATGACAAAGAAGAGCAACAGTTCTCTCGCTGTTGGTTATTTTAACATCTTTGCCGACTCCGCATTTACTCCGACCGTTACTTTAGACGGTGAGTATAGCGAGATTGTTTCAACGGTAAACTGTACAGCTGAGCTTCACGGAAATAAGGTTGTTCTTTCCGACATTCCGCCATACAGCTTCGCAGGCTTTGAAGTTAAAAAATAAAATAATAAAAGGTCTTAGCCAATCGGCTAAGACCTTTTTGTTTTGTTTTAATTAGTCATCAATTGAATTATCTGTTGCTTTAGCGTAGAGCGCCTCAACTTCAGCAGACGGCTTCTTGTCAATGAGAGAAACAACAACTGAGAAGATTGTGCAAACGATAAAGCCCGGGATAATCTCATAAATACCTGTACTGGATAAGTACATAAGCCATACGATGTCGACAATCGCACCAGATACGATACCTGCGATTGCACCCTTATATGTAAATCTCTTCCAGAAGAGGGAGAGTAAAATTACCGGGCCAAATGCTGCACCAAAGAGTGCCCATGCATTTGATACAAGACTCATAATTGCTGCAGCGCCCTCACCCTTGCTTGATGCAATGAAGTAAGCGACGACAGAAACGATAATAACAACGATACGTCCAACCCAAAGAAGCTCTTTATCTGATGCTCCTTTTCTGATAATCGGCTTGTAAATATCACTTGTGAATGAAGATGAAGCAACAAGTAACTGCGAGTCTGCAGTTGACATAGAAGCTGCAATGATAGCCGCAAGTAAGATACCCGCAATAAATGACGGGAAGATTGCACGAGTAAGCTTAACAAAAATCATCTCCTGCGCACCTGCAGAGAGTAAACCCTCAGCAAAGGATACACCGTCAACTAAGAACATTCTACCGAAATATGCAATTAAAATAACCGGACCGAGAGAAAGAACAACCCAGATAATAGCAACGGTTGCAGACTTCTTAACCATACTCGGCTTCTCGATACCCATAAATCTAACGATAATGTGCGGCATACCGAAATATCCAAGACCCCAAGCAAGACCTGAAACGATTTCTTTCCATGAT
>JAZPZP010000003.1:0-19231 GCA_045544695.1 Eubacteriales bacterium
CATACCGGTATCGACCTTGATATGCACCTTAATATCCGGGGCAACCTCAGAAAGTTCCTTAGCGTAAGAGAGGGATGCCACCGTCTGGATAAATTTATATTTAGAAAGCTCACCCATACGCTCGCGCGCTGTCGGACCGAAGATTAAAATACTCTTCTTAATGCCTGCATTATGCAGTTCAATCGCCTCGTCGATACACGCAACCGCTAAAATTTCAGCGCCTGCCCGCTCGCATGCAAGTGCCGCTTCAACCGCACCGTGGCCGTAACCGTTAGCTTTAACAACCGCAATCGGCGGCATTTTGCATATATTGCAAAGCTCTTTGTAATTTTCTTCAATTGCGGATAGATTAATTTCTACCCATGCTCTATCCTTACTCACTTATTTGACCTCACTTTTTATAAAATCTACGCGTAAAACTACTTTATTATCACAAATTATTTCGGAATAAGGCGGTTTTTCAGGAGAAAAAACGCTTATCACGTCATTAAATTTAAGCTCCTCATTTTCGCCGATTTTACCCGCTTCATTCGGCTCACCCTCCCACGCTTTTAAAATATGGGAAATTGAAGCGAGTGGCGAAAGATAAAGCTTTTCTTCCATCAGAACTATCGTGTCGTTAAATTTAACCTTACCATCTTCTATTTTGGCGCAAATTCCGGAAATACTTTCAGGCTCAAGGATTTCTATTTCGCCGACATTCCCGTTACCGATAAAATTAACGCGGTATACTTGTTCGTAATTTTCAGAAATCTGAGTTATTTGAGCTTCAATTTCTAATTTTTTATTTCGAAATTCCGAAAAACTCATTTTTTCAACCTTTGCACAGGATGAAAGCAGCAAAACCAGAATAAGCGGTAAAATTTTCTTCATATCAAACGCACCTCCATATAAAAATATGAAGGACTATTTTAAACTATGCTTTAAAAACTTCAGTGTATCCGTCGGCGTCATACCGAGCGTTCCAAACTCATCACGCGCCATATCGCCCGAAAGACCGTGAAAATAAACGCCTGCAACGGAAGCCTCCTCTGCCGTTAACCCTTGTGCCAAAAGAGCCACAATAACACCTGCGAGAACATCGCCGCTTCCGCCTTTTGCCATGCCGCAATTGCCGGTTGTATTTTCATAGGTTTTACCGCTCGGTAAATATATACGAGTGGGCGCTCCCTTTAAAACGAGAATACAATTAAACCTCTTCGCAAACTCAAGTGGACTGGCAAACCCAAAGCGCGCAAATTCGCCCGCGTGCGGCGTTAAAACGCGAATGCCTTTAGCTTTTTTAAGAAGCTCAGGGTTCTTGGAGAGAAAATACAGCGCGTCGGCATCAATTACTACCGGGCACTCTGCCTTTTCTACCACGCGGTAAGTAAGCTTTTTTGCGCGGTAGCCGCGGCCGAGACCGCAACCGATTAAAACCGCGTTATAATTATTTAATTTAAGCCTAAAACGACTTAAAAATATCGGCTCACTAAGCTTTGCACCAAGGATTGGCAGAATTTTCTTCGGGATGCTTAAATAAGTAAGACCGCATCCTGAATTTACGCACGCACTTGCCGCAAAGAATGGTGCTCCGATATACCTGCGACTTCCGCAGATTAAAAGAGCTTTACCACAGTCAAATTTATTTGCTTCCTCCTTGCGCTTCGGAAGTAAGCTTTTAGCGAAATCATAATCTATCTTAATCATTTTTCCACGCACTTGCAGGGACGGATAATTTCATCGCGGAAATTATCTTTTCATTCGGTGAGAAGAGCATAATGCAATTTCCGCTCTCGCCCGAGCCGTTATAGGAAATCGCCAAAGCCCTTTCATCTCCGCCTGTACAGTCATAAACCGTTGTAAATTCGCGCTTCAATGAGCGTACATCGCGCTTTTCGACATAAATTTCCTTAATTGAGCGGAGATTTATTGAATCTATATTCTTGCGCTTACTTTTACCGTAAATCTTAGATATATCGAGGTCGGAATCACCGACATAGTACTCAAACTCAACATCGCAATTGCGCCAGAAAATAACTGCCGCTACCGCTACCACAAAAAAGAGCGCCGGAACAGCAGGAAAAAGTGCTGCAAAAAACATTGGAATTAAATAAAGTATAGCACAGAGCGCAGCTGCCGCAACAGCAATTAAAAGACGCTTTATTAAAACGATATTCTTCTCGTCACGCTTAACAATCTGTTCGTTAAAAATACTTGACATAGCTTATTTTTCCTCCTATTTTTCTACTATTTAGAATAACATATACGCATTTTTATGTCAAGGAGCTATTGCAACATCTTCCCTTTTGTGATATACTGTTTTCTTGTTGTGAATAATAGTTTCAAGGAGAAAATTTATGGATAATATCAAAGAAAACAAAATGGGTACGGAGAGAGTTTTACCTCTTCTCATTTCAATGTCGCTTCCGAGTATGTTTTCTATGCTAATTCAGGCGCTCTACAACGTGGTTGACAGCATTTTCGTTGCGCGCTATGATTTAACGGCGCTTTCCGCGGTATCACTCGTGTTCCCCGTCCAGATGTTCGTTATGGCGCTCGGTGTTGGTACTGCAATCGGTGTTAACTCGCTCGTTTCTCGCAGACTTGGAGAGCAGAGACGCGAGGATGCATCCAATGCCGCGATGCACGGAATTGTGCTCGCCGCTTTAAGCTGGGTTTTTGTATGTATTTTAGCGGCATTTTTTACCACCCCGTTTTACAGACTCTTTGCCGAGAATGACAAGCTCTTTACCATGGCGTGTGACTATTCAAACATCGTCGTTTACTGGTCATTCGGTATTATGATTCATGTTGCGATTGAAAAAATCCTTCAGGCGACGGGAAATATGATTGCTCCGATGCTTCTTCAGCTCCTCGGTGCATGTTTAAACCTTATTTTAGACCCGATTTTTATTTTTGGCTTAGGTCCAATTCCGGCACTCGGCGTAAAAGGTGCTGCAATCGCGACCGTTGCCGGTCAGATTATCGCGTGCATTGTCTCCCTCTTTATCGCGTTTTGCAAAAAGCACGAGGTTACTATTTCCTTCCGCGGCTTTAAGATGCATTGGCAGACGATAAAGGATATTTATGTCGTCGGTCTCCCGTCTATCGTTATGCAGTCCATCGGCTCGGTGCTGATTAGCTGTCTTAACGGAATTTTAACTACCTTTGGTGAGCTTGCAGTTTCCGTTCTCGGCGTTTACTATAAGCTTCAGTCGTTTGTTTTTATGCCGGTTTTCGGTATGACTCACGGCGCGATGCCGATTATGGGTTATTCTTACGGTGCGAGATACAAAAAGAGACTGCTCGAATGCTTAAAACTCTCATCCATAATTGCTTTTTGCATTATGGCATGCGGAACGATTATTTTCTGGCTCATTCCGGATTTACTCATTTCGCTCTTTAACAATGATGCGGACCTCGTTAGAATGGGAATTCCCGCGCTCCGTACAATCTCGCTCTGCTTCCCTGTTGCGGCGGTTTGTATTATGTTCTCAACACTTTTTCAGGGTGTCGGCAAAGGAATATACAGCCTTATCATTTCGCTCATGCGCCAGCTCATAGTTCTGCTCCCTGCAGCGTATCTGCTCGCGAAGATAAGCTTAGATGCGTTCTGGTGGTCATTCCCGATTGCGGAGAGTGTATCACTCGCGGTAACGATTTTCCTCTTTGCAACGCTTTATAAAAACAGTATAAGATATTTGGAGAAATAGAAAAAGCCTTCCCATTGGGAAGGCTTTTTTTCGGGCATAGCCATAGCTGTTATTTGTTACCCATAAATGTTTTTTCACAGGCTTCCCCTCAAGGGGAAGGCTTTTTATTTTTTCTTTTCGTCGTCGTGGTCTATCATTTTTTCCGCTTCGTCGTATGGCGTAAATTTATTCTTCTTGTGGTCTTCGCCCGGCTCCATGCGCGGGTGCGTTTCATATAAAATTACCTTATCTTCTTTTCTATCGCGATCCATAAAAAAATTCCCCCTCGGAGTTATTTTCTCCAAGGGGGTTAATTTTATAATACGCAATATTTTTCCATATAAGCGTCCATCTTCGGGAGTAAATCTTTATACTCAGGGAGTGTGCTTAAATACTCGCGGATATCCATAACGGAAACGAGCGAATGAACACGAATACCAAATTCCTCGCAAACCTCGTCAATTGCGGTCTTTCCCGGAGTCTGCCCTACCTCAGAACGGTTTACCGAAATAAACATATCGGTTACTTTAACATCAGCTGCACCTAAAAGTATCGGCATCGTCTCGCGGATAGCTGTTCCTGCAGTAATTACATCCTCGATGATTATAATCTTATCACCGTCCTGCGGCTTATATCCTACGATTGCGCCGCCTTCGCCGTGGTCCTTAACCTCCTTGCGGTTAAAGAAGAAGGGCTTATCAATTCCGTAATTTCTTGCGAGCGCGCCCGCAGTTGAAACCGAAAGCGGAATTCCCTTATACGCCGGGCCGAACATTGCGGTAAAGTCATCGCCAATTGTTTCCTTGACGAGAGCTGCGTAAAATTCGCCGAGCTTTGAGGTCTGAAGACCTGTTTTATAATTTCCCGTGTTTACGAAATACGGAGTGTTTCTGCCGCTCTTTGTAACGAAATCGCCGAAACGAAGAACATCCGCACTCATCATAAATTCGATAAATTTAATTTTTGCTTCTGTCAACATAAAATTCCCACCTTTAATATATTAAATTCAGTATACACTAAATTTAATAGAATAACAAGAGGGATTTTAAAAAGGCTTACCCTTGCGGTGCTGATGAATCTGCACCCTACAAAAAATCGTGGCGCGAACCTGAATCTATATTATATTTTTCAAAAACACACACAATTTCTTCTATCGCTTCAAAATCGGAATAGTCTTTATTCTTTATTATGCTTTGTATTTCAGTTAAAGCCTGAGTTGCGGTCGTATCCGCAATTTTGGAAACATCAATTTCAAAATCTTCTATATTATTTTTCACAAAATCGGATACATAATTTCTTAGAAGTTCAAGTTTAATATCCATTTTTATCACCCATAAATTAAAAAAGTGCGCAACCGAAGCTGCGCACGAAAAATGCACGACTCCGCTTGTTGCGACACAAACTTCAACAGCAATAGCATGTGAAATAGAGCATGCATTTTTACCAAAAGATAAAAAACACACGCTAATTGTTGTTGTATTAAGTTCATGTCGCAAGTATAGTCTAACATATGTCAGAAAAAAATGCAATAAAAATCCCCCTCAAAAAACTTCAGTTCCCAATGCCCGGCCCCTAATCAAACTCGCGGATGAGCAGTAAAAATGAAAGGAAGCAGTTCTGGTACAGGGTTTCCAAAGGGCGGTGTAGCCCTTGAGTCGTGTTAAGGGGGTGTGGGGGGAAATCGAAATCCCCCCGCGTTTTGCATACTTTTGCAATCAAAAGTATGTCGCCGAAGGCAATTAAATCCAACGGTCTTTGAGAGCTACACCTCATCCGTCAAAGCCTGCGGTTTTTTCACCTTCTCCTCGAGGGGAAGGCTCACAAAAAAAAGACCGCCGTAGCGGTCTTTTTATTATTCCTCGTTTTCGATTAAACCATAACCACCGTCGCTTCGGCGGTATACGATCGAGAAGGTTTCATCCTTCATATTGCGGAAGACGAAAAACTCGTGCCCGAGTAAGTTCATCTGCAAGATAGCCTCTTCAACCGACATCGGCTTGATTGCAAACTTCTTGCTCTTAACGATTTCAAATTCCTGAACCTCGTCTTCATCCACGTCGACATCTGTCGGGAATTCGAGGGAATCGCGCAGTCTCTTCTCTAAGCGCGTTTTATTTTTACGGATCTGGCGGTCAATTCTGACCTGTGCAAGGTCAATCATTTCACGCATATCCTCACCACGCTCGGTAGAACGGAAGAAGTATCCGTCATATTTGACGGTCACCTCAAGGCGAACCTTGTTGTTCTCAAGCGTTGCGGTAACAACCACATCTGCATCGTTCTTAAAGTAACGAGAGAGCTTAGTAAGCTTTTTCTCCGCATATTCGCGAACGGCATTTGAAATTTTTACCTTTCTTTCATTGAACGTAAACCTCACACAAAACATCTCCTTTGCTATTATCTTCGTAAAGACTTCTCTTTACACTTTCATCATAGCACAGATGTTTTAGAAAATCAACAAAAACTTTTGTATTTTTTTGTCTTTTATGTGCAATTTACATAAGTGAACAAATTACTCGCGCAAACTCTACCGGATCCTCGGGTGCGATACCGTCGATGAGCTGAGCCTGGGTATAGAGAATTTCGGCATAGGTTTTGAGTTTATCCTCATCTGCTGCTTTAAGGGAATTTAAAATCTCGTGGTTTGCGTTAATCTCTAAAATTCTTGTTGCTTTAACCTTCTCGCCGCTCGGCATTGAGTTTAAGAATTTCTCCATCGAAGAGGACATTCCGCCCTCGGTTGAGAACGCAACCGGAGAGTTCATAAGGCTTGCAGATAGCTTAACATCCGAAACCTTTTCGCCTAAAATCTCCTTGATTTTAGCGAGCAAGTCGGCATTTTCGGAAACTTTTTCTTCAAGTTCCTTTTTCTCGTCTTCGTTCATAAGCTCGAGGTCGCCCTCAGTGATTGAACGGAAGGTCTTGTCCTTATAGCTGTTCATCATACGGACTGCGAACTCGTCAACCTCACCGGTTAAGCAGAGCACTTCAATTCCGCGTGATTTCAAATATTCAACCTGCGGAAGTGAGTTAATTTTAGAAACGCTCTCGCCCGCTACGAAGTAGATAAATTTCTGGTCCTCTTTCATTCGGGTTACGTATTCTTCAAGTGTTACCTGCTTTTCCTCGCTCGATGAGTAGAAAAGGAGTAAGTCTGAGAGTTTATCCTTATTCATACCAAAGCCTGCGTAAACGCCGTATTTAAGCTGCGGACCGAACTTTTCAAAGAATTTTTCATATCCCTCGCGGTCTGCCTTAAGCCAGCTTAAAAGGTCTCCGCGAATCTTCTTTTCAATGCTCGTTGCAATCACCTTAAGCTGGCGGTCGTGCTGGAGCATTTCGCGCGAAATGTTTAAAGATAAATCCTGAGAATCGACTACACCACGCACGAAGCTAAAGTAATCGGGCAGTAAATCCGAGCATTTTTCCATTATCATAACACCGTTTGTGTAAAGAGAAAGGCCTTTCTCGTAATCCTTTGAATAGAAATCAAACGGAGCATTACTTGGCACAAACATCATCGCGGTGTATGACACCATACCCTCGGTTTTTGAATAAATCGTTCTCGCAGGCGCGTCAAAATCGTGGAACTTTGACTGGTAGAAGTTATTTAATTCATCATCGGTAATTTCGCTCTTTTCCTTCTTCCAGAGCGGAACCTGAGAGTTT
This sequence comes from Eubacteriales bacterium, assembly GCA_045544695.1. Classification (GTDB taxonomy): domain Bacteria; phylum Bacillota; class Clostridia; order Oscillospirales; family JAAYXM01; genus RGIG7332. Next base: position 7,344 of record JAZPZP010000003.1, read on the forward strand.
AAAACTTCATTCTTAACCTCGGTTTCAAACTCGCCCTCTGCGCCCTCTTTCGGCTTCTGGGTGGTGATATCCATCTTAATCGGATAGCGGATATAATCGGAATACTTCTTAACGAGCGCTGAAATCCTATACTGTTCCAAGAATTCATCGTAGTTTTCGTCTTCAGTATTGTCTTTAATTTGCAAAACGATGGTCGTTCCGACTTCGTCGCGCTCCGCTTCTGTGATTGTATAGCCGTCAGCACCGTCGGATTCCCAGAGATAAGCCTTGTCGGATGAGACCGCGCGGCTTAAAACAGAGACCTTCTTCGCCACCATAAACGCTGCATAAAAGCCGACGCCGAACTGACCGACAATGTCAACATCGTCTAAATTTTCATTCTCCTTCTTAAACGCCAGTGATCCGCTACGCGCGATGACACCGAGGTTTGAGTTTAAATCCTCTTCGCTCATGCCGCAACCCGAGTCGGAAATCGTTAGTGTGCGCGCGCTCTTATCGAGCGCAATTTCAATCGCAAGCTCATCGCGGATTAAACCTGCTTCATTTCCCGAAATTGCATTGTAATAACGCTTGTCGGTTGCATCGGATGCGTTTGATATAAGCTCGCGAAGGAAGATTTCGCGATTTGTGTAAATAGAATTGATCATAAGGTCTAAAAGACGCTTGCTCTCAGCCTTAAACTGCCTTTTTGCCATTTTAAATTACCTCCATTTTTAGCACTCGAGACTTTAGAGTGCTAATCTATAAATATATAATACACCTGCCTTGTAAAAAAAGCAATAGGGCGAATATGAATTTTCTGTTAAAAGGAAAAAAGACCTGCCATAAATGACAGGTCTTTTTCATTAACGGTTTTGGGTTAATTACCACTCCATACCGCCGTCGCCGCCAACGTTACCGCCAGCCTGGCCACCCTGCTGGGTAGAAGTAGCGATGATATCCTCAGCGTTGATCTTTGCGATCTTGAATTCCGGTGCAACGTACATTACAGTTGACCCCCTTTCCCAAAACGGTGAAGTACTGTGAAACACATATGTATAAGTATACCTTCCACAGCCTATGATATACTATAAACCTTTTTTATGAAAAAGTCAAGCTTTTTTTATAAATTTTCTATTTTTGGCTTATTTATGCGAAAAATTTGTCGTGAATTGCGTTGAGCGCCTTGTCGGTATCATTCTCGTCAATGAGCACGGAAACCTTGAGTTCGCTTGTAGAAATCATCTGAATGTTGATGTTTGCATCAAAGAGAGCTTCGAACATACTTGCTGCAACACCCGGGTTATTTATCATACCCGCACCGACGATTGACACCTTGCATACCTTGTCGTTAACGGTGATTTTCTCAAAGCCGATCTTGTCACGGTTCTCTTCTAAAATCTTAACTGCAGCATCTGCACTTGCCTTCGGAACGGTAAAGCTGATATCCTTATTGTTATCTCTGCCGATTGACTGGAGAATGATATCAACATTGATCTTCTTTGCAGCGAGGGATGAGAAAATCTTAAACGCGATACCCGGAACATCTGCTAAATTGATAAGTGAAATTCTTGCTACATCTTTATCCTTTGCAACGCCTGAAACATTCATTTTTTCCATATTAGGTGCCTCCTTAATTTTTGTACCCGGTTTTTTGCTGAAGCTTGAGAGTACTTCAAGGTCAACATTATAGCGCTTTGCCATTTCAACCGAGCGGTTGTGTAATACATTTGCGCCGAGAGATGCAAGTTCCAACATCTCATCGTAGGTAATCTCATCTAACTTGCGTGCGCCCTTCACAAAGCGCGGGTCAGCGGTATAAACACCGTCGACATCGGTATAAATCTGGCAGAGATCAGCTTTTAATGCAACAGCAAGTGCAACTGCGGTTGTATCAGAGCCGCCACGGCCGAGAGTTGTTACGTCGTTATATTTATTGATACCCTGGAAGCCCGCAACTAAAACGATCTTTCTGTGTGCAAGCTCTTCCTGAACACGGGTAGCACCAATTTTCTTGATGCGCGCGCTACCGTAGTTTGTATCGGTTTCCATTCCTACCTGCCAGCCGGTAAGCGAAATTACCGGGTATCCCATGCTTTCAATTGCCATCGCCATAAGCGCGATTGACATCTGCTCGCCGTTTGCGAGTAACATATCCATCTCACGCTTACTGGGGTTCGGGTTGATTGCGGCTGCCTTTTCAATCATTTCGTCTGTTGTATCACCCTGCGCCGAGAGAACAACTACAACATCGTTGCCCGCTTTGAACGTATCGGTGATAATCGACGCTACGTTGAAGATGCGCTCGGTATTGGCAACCGAGCTGCCGCCGAATTTCTGTACAATAAGGCTCATTTCTATTTTCTCCTTCTATAATAATTTACAGTACCATCATATTTGAAATAACGCTCGCCTTGCCCGTTAAGCTATTTAACTTTACATCAAGCTCAGCCTTTGTCATTTCATCGGTTATGAACGCGCATTCACTTGTTACCTCGCCCTTTGCGGAGAGGAACTGAACGCCGCCAAAAACACTTGTTGCAACGCTTCGCGCATTATCGCCCGATAAGCGGACATAATACTTTGAAGAAACGTTATTTATATCTGCAACGAGGTTTTTATCACAAGCTTCCCAAGTTAAGTATTCGGTATTATTCAAATGATTTGCGGTATCAATTACATCCGCAACTACAGCAGATGCGGTCGGATACTTGCCTGCACCCGGACCGTAGAACATTACCTCGCCCACTTCGTTACCGCGGATGAGAACGCTGTTGTTAACACCGTTTACGCAAGAAAGCGGAGAAGCTTTACTTACAAGATGCGGAGCAACGAATACGAAGTTTTCATTATCAGCCCTTTTAAAGCGACCTAAAAGCTTTATTACCATATCGCCTGATTCTGCATAAGCTACATCCTCGAGAGTAATCTTTGTAATGCCCTCGCACTTTACAGCATCAGGCGCTACGCTCAAGCCGAGCGCGAGAGATGAAAGGATGCAAATCTTACGGCATGCGTCGTGACCTTCGATATCTGCCGACGGATCACGCTCAGCATAGCCGAGTTCCTGCGCCTCAGAGAGTGCCTTTTCAAATGAAAGGCCCGCAGTTATCATTCTGTTTAAAATATAGTTTGTTGTGCCGTTTAATATTCCGCAAATTTCATCAATTCTGTTTGCGGTTAAGCACTGCATCATCGGACGGATTACCGGAATACCGCCGCCGACGGAAGCTTCGAAAAGATAGTTGATTTTTTTCTCACTTGCAATCTTCAAAAGCTCAGAACCGTGAGTTGCAACGAGTTCCTTATTTGAGGTTATAACACTCTTACCTGCAAGGAGCGCACGCTTTGTAAAATCATAGGCAGGCTTTAAGCCGCCAATTGTCTCGACGACAATTTTTACCTCAGGGTCCTTTTCAATAAGCTCAAAATCGTGGATAACCTTGTCGGCATACTTAGACTCAGGATAATCACGAATGTCTAAAATATACTTGACATCAAGCGTATCCTTTGCGTTTCTTGCAACGATTCCTGCATTGTCGTAAATTATATCGACCACTCCTGCACCAACGGTGCCGTAGCCGAGTACTGCAACTTTAATCATATTTCCTCCTACTCTCCGGATATCAGCTCAATGCTGCATATTCCCTTTAGTTTTTCAATCTGCTTTACAAAGTCCTCTAAAACGACCGTCATACCCGCGGTTTCCGACGAAATCGTAAGCGATGCGCGACCGTTTATCGGAATTGATTGATTTATTGTAAGAATGTTGGCTCCCGCCTCCGCAAATACACGAAGTACGCCCGAGAGCACACCCGTCATATCCTCAAGCATAATATGGAAGGTTATTATCTTCCCTCCCGCCATCTCGTTAAACGGACGGACAACATCCTTATACTTATAATACGCCGAGCGGCTTATGCCAACTGCCTTTACCGCTTCTCCCACAGTCTTTATCTTCCCGCTTTCCATAAGGCGCGTAACCTCGCACACCTTCGGAAATATCTCAGGCAGAGCCGTGGCTTTTACAATATAGTATTTCTCTCCGGTATCCATAAATTATCCCTCACAGAAATGCATTTGTCTTTGTGGTACGGATACTATAATAACACACCTTAAACCATTTTGCAACTGTTACTTTGCTCAAAATTTACATTTTTTTAACAGTCAAGTTATTGCTTTTGACTTGACTTTGACACACGCATTATCTAAAATATAATAAGAAGATTAAAAAGGAGTGATTCCCTTGCCCGAAAACCGCCATTTGCGTTTCTTTATTATTCTTATGTATTGCGTTCTCGGCATTCTCGCGCTATGGCTTACATTCAATTACGCACTCCCCGCTCTCGCGCCGTTTATAATAGCTTTTTTACTCGCAAAGCTTATCGAAGTGCCTGTTGATTTCTGCACGACTAAGCTTCGCTTTCCGCGCGCATTGTCGAGCGGAGTGTGGACGGTTATCGCCTTCGGCGGTGTCGGCACAGGTGTTTACTACCTTTTCTATGCGCTGTTTCGCGAGATGTCTGATTTTTTAAAATCTCTTCCGAACACAAAATTTCTCATCTCACAGATAAGCGATTATGTCAGTCATATGTCGATAAACATTTTAGATGCCCTGCCCGACGAAATACGCGAATTTGCCTTAAACTCGTTTGAAAGCCTTATAAACGCGCTTTTATCAAATGCAAAGGGACTTTTAACTTCAATAGGCTCGCTTGCAGCATCCGCTCTCGGCAGCGTTCCCTCGGTTCTTCTTTTTATCATTGTTGTACTCGCCGCTACCTATTTCTTAAGCGCTGATTATCCTAATCTTCGAAAATCCATATTTGACAAGATGCCTAAAAAGTGGCACGAGATGTACAGTAAGCTGAGAATCCAGAGTGTTAAAACTCTCTTTTCATATATCCGAGCACTCGGCATTGTCTGGTGCGTTACCTTTATTGAGCTTACCATCGGCTTTGCAATTTTACGCCTTGATTATGCTCTCGTTCTTGCGTTTTTTATTTCGTTTATTGATGTACTGCCGATTTTCGGTGTTGGTACTGTTCTCATTCCGTGGGCGATTGTCGAGCTTATTCTCGGCAACTTCCCGCTCGCAATCGGCCTTGCGGTGCTCTACGGCGTAATCGTTGTTATAAGAAACTTAATCGAGCCGAAAATCGTCGGCAGTCAGATCGGTTTAAACCCGATTGTAACACTTCTTTCGGTTTATGTCGGTCTTAAATTCTTCGGAATTTTAGGTATCTTTACGCCAATACTGGTTGTTCTTGCAAAGCAGGTTTACTTATGCTTTAAAGCTCCAAATGAAGAATAAAAAATCTCCCCGAAGGGAGATTTTTTTAATTTTCTTTTAATAAATTACCTCTATACTTAAAGCATAACGGAGGTGATATTTTGAAATTCCGAAACGAATGTAAGCAGAAAATAAATATCTCGGACATGCTGACTCTGCGTCTGCGTCTTTCTAAAATTCTAAAGAGAGACGAACACGCGCAAGAAAACGGATACTATACCGTTAAAAGCCTTTATTTTGACAATCTTTATGACAAGGCCTTGCGCGAAAAATGCGATGGACTTTGGTATCGCGAAAAATTCAGAATTCGTTATTACAACTCGGATTTAAGCTTTATAAGGCTTGAGAAAAAGTCAAAATTCGGTGGCAAGTGTTTTAAGGAAAGCGAGATTATAAGAGATACCGAAGTCTCCTCCATTCTTTGCGGTGACATAGAATTTCTAAAAGAAAGTAAAAAATCTCTCTTTTGCGAGCTTTATGCCAAGATGCGTTTTCAGCTCCTGCGCCCTAAATGTATTGTTAAGTATACGCGCGAGAGCTTTGTGCATCCTTTGGGCAATGTTCGTATAACGCTCGATTCTGAAATTGCGGGCAGTAATAATACAGATGAATTTCTAAACCCTGCCCTTCCTTTTGTAAGCTTATATAAGACTTCAATTTTAGAAGTTAAGTGGGATGAGTTTTTGCCACAGGTTGTGCGTGATGCCGTGCAGTTAAATTCAAGAAAAACAACGTCATTTTCAAAATATGCAGCAGCAAGATATTAAAAGAAAGGACTAATTTTTATGACATTCAGTGATATTTTTAAATCGAGCTTTTTAGCTAATGCAACCACCTTTTCAACTTTAGATGTACTTTTAGCACTCGGACTTTCTTTCGTTTTAGGTCTCTTTATCTTTATTATTTATAAAAAGACCTACTCGGGTGTTATGTATTCCGATTCGTTCGGAGTTTCTCTGATTGCAATGGCGATGATAACAAGTCTTGTAATCATCGCGGTAACTTCAAATGTTGTTCTCTCGCTTGGTATGGTAGGTGCGCTCTCTATCGTTCGTTTCAGAACGGCAATCAAAGAACCGATGGACATCGCGTTTCTCTTCTGGGCGATCGCGGTCGGTATCGTACTCGGCGCAGGACTCATTCCGCTCGCGGTTATCGGCTCAGTAATTATCGGTGTTATCATCGTTCTTTTCTCAACGAGAAAGCTTGGCAACACACCGTACATCTTCGTTCTCACCTGTGAGGATGACGAGAGCGAAATTGAGGCTGATAAAATTATAAGAGCTTCCGCCAAGAAGAGCATTTTAAAATCCAAATCGAAAAACGCGGTTGCAATTGAGGTTACCTATGAGGTGCGTCTGAGCGATGAAGGTACTGACTTTATCAATAAAATTTCATCCATTTCCGGTGTTACAAACGCAGTACTTGTCACCTATAACGGAGAGTATATGTCATGATTTCATCAAAAAAAGTTGGGCTTATTTCAATAGTTTTAACTGCTCTTGCCTTGATTTTTGCTGTTCTTTTGCTATTTAATCACCAAAAACCCGAAAGCGATCTCTTTACCGAAGACGATTATTACACAACTTATTTACAAAGTGGAATCTGCAAAATAAATTTAAACGGTGATACCGTCGATTGCACGAGTAAAAATGTTCTTTTTACGGATGACGGAATAACATTTCTCGCAGGCGGTGTTTATGTTCTCTCGGGAGAGTATTCAAAGGGTATTACGATTGATTCATCCGACGATGTCGCGGTACGCCTTGTCCTGAATGGTGTTAATATTACATCCGAAATACCGCTCTGCGTCTTGCAGGCAGAAAAGGTTATACTCTCTCTTGTTCCGAATTCCGAGAACATATTTACCGATGGCGATACCCGTAGTGATGACAGCTTAACCGCTGCTTTATATTCCAAAGATGACCTCACAATAAACGGCAGCGGTTCTTTGGTTATAAATGCAAATTACGCAGACGGAATTAAAGCAAACGATCAGCTTAAAATTTTAGGATCTACGCTTATAATAAATGCCAAAGACGAAGCAGTCAACGCAAATGATTACATCGCGACAAAGGATGCTGTATTTGATATTGTCTCAGGTGGAGACGGATTAAAATGTGAACACGAGGACTCATCCCTCGGCTTTATTTCTCTCGACTCCTCATCATTTAAATTGAGTTGCGGAGATGACGGAATTTCAGCATCCTCTGCGGTTTATGTAAATTCCGATATTGACATACTCAAATGTATCGAGGGAATTGAAGGCAAGTATGTCGAAATAAACGGTGGTAACATCAACATAATTTCGAGCGACGACGGCTTAAACGCACTTGGTGAAAACCAAAACGAATTTCAAATGCCGATGACTATGCACAAAGAAAGCATTTCCGATGAGGAAATTTATCTTAAGATAAATGGCGGCAATATAAAAATCGAAACCGGCGGAGACGGACTTGACTCAAACGGTGCAGCCGAAATAAACGGCGGTACGGTTATCGTTTACGGCCCTGAAAATTCAGGCAATTCCTCGCTCGACTTCCAATATGGTCTCATAATAAACGGCGGTACTGTACTCGCCGCAGGAAGCGCAGGTATGGCGGAATTACCGAGTAGTGCATCGAAGCAAAATTCAATTGTTTTTTATCTCGATGAAACTTATAAAAATGTCGAAATTGCGCTCAGTGAGATTGTATCCGACAATTGCACAAAGAAATTCAATTGGGTATGCGTAAGCTCGCCCGACATAAAAACCGCTGAGCCGTACACGCTTATAATTGACGGCAAGGAAATCTCTACCGCAGTACCCGAAGATGTCGTCACCTCGGTAGGAAATAAATCAAGGAGTAGATTTTAAATGAAAAGAGCTTTTATTATTCTTATAATTTTTATGCTCTCACTCTCAATTTTCGCCTGTGCGGCGGAGGAAAATGTGCCACAGGGTGAGCGCGGAATGTTTCGTGACGAGCCGCCGGAGGGCTTTGAGAATATGCAGCCGCCGGAGGGCTTTGAGAATATGCCAAGAGGCGGTAAGCGAGAGAGAATTCCCTCAAGTGAAGCGCCCGTTTTAAACGATGACGCGCCTTCAAAGGATTTTTTCAGCATAGTAAAAGAATATCAGACACCGATTATTTCTGTAATTTTACTTGCACTTGCCTTCCCTTTTGTTATACTATATAAGAGAAAGAACTACTAAGGAGCCGGTTTATGAGAATTCTTGTATGCGAGGACGAGCGTGATTTAAACCGCGTTATTTCCAAAAGGCTTATGAGCGAGGGGTATTCCGTTGATTCCTGCTTTGACGGCGAAGAAGCGCTTGATTTCATTGCAGTCGGTGAGTTTGACGCGATCCTTCTTGATATTATGATGCCGAAAATTTCAGGGCTTGAGGTGCTTAAGACTCTGCGCGCGCAGAACAATCTGACCCCTATCCTTCTGCTAACTGCAAAGGACAGAATTGAAGATCGTGTTTCAGGCCTGGATGCCGGAGCGGATGATTATTTAATAAAGCCATTTGCTTTCGACGAATTGCTCGCGAGAATACGCGCAATTACAAGAAAGGCATCAAGAAATGCGACCAATATTTTTACCGTTTACGATTTGACTCTTGATGCTGTATCGCACACAGTTACCCGTGCAGGGCGCGAAATTCCGCTATCAGGCAAGGAATTTGATGTTCTAGAGTATATGATTCGCAACGCAAACATCGTTCTCTCGCGCGAAAGAATTGAAAACCATGTTTGGAATTTCGATTATTCCGGCGGTACAAATGTCGTTGACGTTTACATCCGTTACCTCAGAAAAAAGATAGACGATGATTTTGAAGTTAAGCTCATCCACACCATTCGCGGTGTCGGATATGTTCTGAAGGTGCAGTCATGAAGAATCTTTCACTAAAGCTCAAGGTTACGCTCTGGTACACGCTCATTATGACATTGATTACAGCAATTTTACTTATCGCGGTAACCTCTATAAGCCGTAAGGAACGTGCGCGTGATATTGAAGGCAATCTGCGCTCTACGATTATGGAGTTCTCGATGACCGCCATTTCCCCAAACGGGCGCTTAAACCCTATGCCCAAGCATATGCTTTATCGCAAGGGTGTTCACATCATGGTTTACGACAGAAGCAAAAGGCTTACCGTAGGCCAGGTTCCCTTCGGAATTGAAACGCTCTCGGATTTCAAGGATAATTATATGCGTACCGAGCGGCACAACGGAGAAGATTACCTTATTTTTGACCGTATACTCTATAACGGATACTGGATTAAAGGTGTCGTTTCGCTCTCAGTTGAAACCGCTTCCCTCGGACTTATGGCGAGAAATAATTTTATTCTCGCGCTGTTACTTATTTTATTTGCCGGGGTCGGCGGATATCTGATTATAAGCCGCGCTTTTGTTCCAGTTAATAAAATACGCGAGACCGCGGAAAGTATTGCTGAAAGCCGCGACTTGTCGCGCAGGATTTCGCTTACGGGCGAGGATGAAATTTCAAAGCTCGCCGAGACGTTTGACAATATGCTCTCAAAGCTTTCCGAAGCCTTCGAGAAGGAAAAGCAGTTTACGTCTGACGCCTCTCACGAGCTTCGCACTCCTGTTGCCGTTATTTTATACGAGTGCGAATACTTAAAGGAATGTGCCAAAGCCCCTGAGGATTACGAAGAGTCAATCGCCTCGATTTCGCGTCAGGCTGAGAAAATGAATAAATTAATCTCTGAGCTTCTGACGCTCGCCCGAATGGACAAGGGTATGATTAAAAAGAATTTTACAGATACCAACTTGTCCGAGCTTCTCGGCTTTGTATGCGATGATTTAGAGGAAATAAATGAAAAAAACATCGTTTTAAATCGCACTATCGACGAAAACATAGTTGCTTACGTCGATTCGGATCTGATTGCGAGGCTATTTATAAATCTTATTTCAAATGCTTATAAATACAGCCGTGAGAACGGAATTATCTCGGTTTCGCTTAAAAAAGACGTAAATATTACCTTTACCGTTTCCGACAACGGTATCGGAATAGCTAAAGAAAACTTAGATAAAATATGGGAGCGTTTCTACCAGGAGGACCCATCGCGAAGCTCAGAAGTAAATGGTATGGGCCTCGGGCTTTCTATCGTTAAATGGATTTCCGAATGTCACGGTGCAACGCTCTCCGTTGAAAGCACCAAAAACGTCGGCACAGAATTTAAGTTTATTTTGCCTTGTATTACACGAAAGGAAGGTTAAATTATGGTTCTCAATTTTAAAGACAAAAAGCCCGCAGTTTCAGAAAGCGTTTACATTTCCGAAAATGCGGCGGTTATTGGTGATGTTACGCTTAGTGACGGTGTCAGCATCTGGTTTTCAGCTACACTTCGCGGTGATGAAGGAAAAATCATCATCGGCGAAAATTCAAATGTTCAGGACAACGCGTGCATCCACTCGAATACCGTTGTTGGCAAAGGTGTAACCGTCGGCCACAACGCAATTTTACACGGCTGTAAAATCGGCGATAATTCGCTTATCGGTATGGGTGCAATTGTTCTCGACGGTGCTGAAATCGGTGAAAACTGCATCATTGGTGCGGGTGCGCTCGTTACCGGAAGAACGGTTATCCCAAGTGGTTCGCTCGTTTTAGGCTCTCCTGCAAAGGTAAAGCGCGAAGTGACAGATGAGGAAGTTCTTGCAAACGCAAAAAACGCCGAGGAATATGTCAGCCTCGCTAAAGAATATTTAAAATAAATTTTGGCAATACTATCCGCGGAGGTGAGCTATGTGAGCTCAGGTCGCGGAAGCTGGTCATCAAATATCGGATTTATTATCGCTACCGCCGGAAGTGCTATAGGACTCGGGAATATATGGAAATTCCCTGCTAAGGTCGCATCTGGCGGTGGCGGTTCTTTTATTATTTTATATTTTGCAATCGTTTTGACGCTCGGCGCATCCCTTATGCTTACCGAAATGACACTCGGTCGTCACACTCAGAAAAACGCGGTGGATGCTTTCGGATGCATAAATCACAAATGGAAATTTGTAGGCTATCTCGGCATTATCGCTGCTTTCATCGTTTTGTCTTACTATGGTGTCATCGGCGGGCGCGTTATAAAATACATTGTTGTTTATTTAAGCGGCGGAAACTTCCACGGAGACGCGGTTTCATATTATTTCAATTTTACCGAAAGCGCGCTCTCCCCGATTGTCTATCTGTTTATTTTTATGGTAATTACCGCAGTAATAGTCATTCGCGGAGTTTCGGGCGGTATTGAAAAAGCCAATAAATACTTAATGCCCGCACTTTTAGCGCTACTTCTTATACTGCTTTTCCGCGCGCTCACATTGCCTGATGCCACGCGCGGTATTGACTTTTTGCTGAGCTTTGATTTTGGTGCCTTAACTCCTGAGGTTATTCTCTCAGCACTCGGTCAGGCGCTCTTTTCATTATCTATAGGTCTGGGTACTACTTGCACCTACGCATCATACCTTTCCAAAAAGGAAAACTTGGTTTCAAACACGGGTATTATCTGCCTGCTTGACACTTTCGTTGCTACCCTTGCGGCATTTATAATTATCCCTGCGGTATTTTCTTCCAATGTGCCGCTCGGTGACGGCGGGAGCTTTGCCTTCACCGCTCTCCC
>JAZPZP010000004.1:0-2852 GCA_045544695.1 Eubacteriales bacterium
CAATCATATCAATGGAAACCTTACCGAAAACCTGTTTTTTAGCTTCGGCTACAAAAGCATTTCCGGGTCCCACAATTTTATCAACCTTAGGAATATCGCCTGCACCATAGGTAAGCGCACCAATTGCCTGAACACCACCGAGCGCGAAAACTCTGTCAATTCCTGCAATTTTAGCAGCAGTAAGAACCGCAACATTTAAGTTCTCCGTCGGGGGTGTAACCATAACAATTTCACCTACACCGGCAACCTTCGCAGGAATTGCATTCATTAAAACCGATGAAGGATAAGCCGCAGTACCACCCGGTACATAGATTCCTACCTTTGATATACCGCGAACATTCTGACCGAGCTTACAACCGTCAAATTCCCATTCCCAGCTTTTTGCAAGCATTCTTTTGTGATACTCAGCGATGTTTTCCGAAGCTTTTAAAAGCGCTGCTTTGACATCGGGATCGCACTTGTTATACGCTGCTTCAAGCTCCTCTTTTGATATTTCACGCGGAGCTACTCCATCAAACTTTTCAGAATACTTGCAAACTGCATCGTATCCGTTTTCCTCTATATCGAAAAGTATATCAGCAACGCTTTTATTGATAGCGCTTCCTACCTTGCCGGCACGAGCACGCATATCACGCAAAAGCGCTACTTCACTTTTACCGTCTGCACAAATTACCTGTGGCATAAATTAATCCTCCAGATTACTCTCAAGCTTTTCAAGAAAATCGAAAATTTCTTCCTTATATAACTTCATCGAAGCTATATTCACAATCAGACGCGCGCTGATTTTATGCATATCCTCAATCGGATGGAGACCGTTTTCCTTCATTGTTGTACCTGTTTCAACAATATCGACAATTGCATCCGCAATTCCGAGAAGCGGAGCAAGCTCAACCGAGCCCTCAATTTTGATTATTTCGATATCCATTCCCTTTTTAGCGAAATATTCACGCGCAACTTTAGGATACTTGGTTGCAATACGGCGTGTTTTGCATCCGCCATAAAAGTCATCGCCGACGCGTGTAGCAAGGGCAAAGCGGCATTTTCCAAAACCTAAGTCGAGCATTTCGTAAAACGAATTTCCGTTTTCCATAATAGTGTCTTTGCCGACTACGCCAAGGTCACACACGCCGTGTTCAACATAAGTGATAACATCCGCAGCTTTGGCAAGTACAATTTCAAGCGGATAATTTGGAATTTTATAAATAAGCTTTCTGCTCTCACTCTCAATCTCAGAGCAGTCAAGACCCATTTTCTTTAAAACAGCAATGGTTTTCTTTTCAAGTCGGCCTTTGGTAAGTGCAATTCTTAAAACGCTCATTTTGCCACCTCCGTAATTCTGCCGTCAGCCTCTGCAATTACAAGTAAAAGATTTAGTTCTTCAGCATATTTTTTACTTTCTTCGACCGTTTTGCAGGGTGATAATAAAACTGCATCATTTTTATCCATATAATCAAAACCGCATTTAACTGCACACGGCATCATATGGAGCAAGACTGAATATTTAGGGGTCGGTGCTTCGATGCAATCAGCGATTGCATCAATATCAACCGCAAAACCAACTGCAGGAATTTCTTTACCAAACGAAGTTATGAGATTATCATATCTGCCGCCGGATAACACCGGTGTACCTACTCCTTCGACATAACCGCGAATGATAATTCCGCTATAGTAATCAATCTGATGAACAAGACCTAAGTCAATGCTTACAACATCAGAAACCCCTGCTTTTTCAAGACCTAAATAAAGTTCCTTTAAGTAAGCAAGCTCCCCGTCGGTATTTTCCAAAATTTCAATTCCACCAAACATGCGTGAAAGTTGTTTTAAAGCGCGAGTTGCATCGTTATCGCCGAAATCGTCAAGCATAGCAGAGAGTGCTGCGAAGTTTTTATTTTCAATATATCTGCGCATACGCTCAAACTCATCATCTTTCATCGAAAGACGGGATGCAAGCATCTTGAAATAGCCGGAGAAACCAAGCTCAATTGCTATCTTTTTATCTGTACAAGCACGAAGCGCATCTACAGCCATAACAATCATCATAATATCAGCTTCAATACCACGATAACCCAAAAGCTCAACACCGCCCTGGAGTATCTCGGTCGGATGACCGGTATCTGCTCTGCCTGCACGGAATACTTTTTCAATATAGCAAAGACGCGCAGGAAGCATTTCTTCCGGTAATTTAGTTGCTGCAATTCTCGCTATCGGAGTTGTCATATCCGGGCGGAGTGCAAGCAGTTTTCCCGTGCACTCGCTCATTTTATAGAGCATCTCCTGTGGAAGCGGATTTTCAGGTGCTAAGCACGCATCAAAATATTCAAAGGTTGGACTGCTGACCTCGGAAAATCCGCGACGGCTAAAAAGATTACGCAAGGAATTAACTACCTTGCGTCTTGCACGGCATTCATCAAATAATCGGTCACGAGTACCAACCGGTGTTTTAATTTCATAATTACTCATTCTAATTCCTCAATTCAATAATTTATCACTTTACTACGGTAAATTATACCACATAGACATATATGTGTCAACAGTATTTTGAAAATAAATCCATGAATACAATTCCTGACGCATGTGCAAAATATATGGCGAGAGGTTGTGGAATATTTATGTTAAAAATCGGAGTATTTCAAAAGAAAGACGAACTTTTGGCACAAGTGCTTTTTGAAGCATTTAAAGAATGTGGCTATGACGCAGAAATCCTGTTAAATTCAGGCGATGCGGACATTTGCGTGCTTACGTCTGAGTGCAATGTGAAGTCATGCAATTCAAAGATTGTTGTACTGCCCAATTCGATGGCTATTTCAACAAATGCATCCGAAATCATTACTTACGGACTGTGCTGCAAAAAC
>JAZPZP010000005.1:0-3533 GCA_045544695.1 Eubacteriales bacterium
CATCTTCTTCAATTTCTTCAGGAAAATGCTCAACACAAGCGTCAAGAAGATCGCCTGTACCATGACCGTGAAGAGCAGAAACCGGAATCGGATCACCCAGCCCCAAGTTATAAAACTCATAAAGCTCAGCCGGCGGATCGCCAATTTTATCAACCTTGTTAACAGCCAAAACAACCGGCTTTTTCGAGCGGAGAAGCATATTCGCAACATCCTTGTCCGCCGCAGTCATACCTGTTCTTATATCGGTAATCAAAACGATAACATCAGCGTTTTCAATCGCAATAAGAGCCTGCTCGCGCATAAACTTAAGAATCTGATTATCGCTGTGCGGCTCGATACCACCGGTATCAACCAGAATAAAGTCTCTTCCGTTCCAGTCACACTCAGCATACAGACGGTCGCGAGTAACGCCCGGTGTGTCCTCAACGATTGACATACGTTTACCGACTAATTTATTAAACATCATCGACTTACCAACATTCGGTCTGCCAACGATTGCAACCATTGGTTTAGGCATATTGAGCACCTCCTCTACTTTTCCAGTATAATATCTAAAAATTCAAATCCGTCATTCGGAACCGGAATAAATTTAATATTAAGCTCGCGCTCTGCATCATCTAATGTTACATCATCTAAAAATACATTCGTCTGATGTCTTAACATAACCTCGGGAATGAGAACGCGCTTGCCTACAATATTGTCGCGCAGGGCATTAATCAAATCTTTACCGGTGACAAGTCCTGCAACATTTACAGTTTCGCCAAAAAACTTATTTTCAACCGCAATGACTTTATACTTAAATATATTATCACATTTTTTTGCGAGTTCGTCAATGAGTTTCCCAATAAAAGGTGCGGCAGAAACTCCTGTTGCGACCGTGAAATCAGAAATTTTTTCATCATCCATAAGCTTAAGCGCCGACATAAACTCATCTTCAAAGAGCGGCATCATACCAACACCGTTTTCGAGCTGGGCATATTCTTCATAAAATTCAGAATCGGGTAAATCTCTTCCCGCCTTGATATAAAGCTCATCACCGCAGAAAACTATACGGCTGCCGTATTTTTCAAGGCACATATCGCCAAATTCATTTACCGTATCTAAAATCTCAGCTGCCTTCTCGGAATCAACCGGAGTAAGCGGATAAAGCCCGTCACGATGCTTTGTAATGCCGACAGGCACAACCGAAATACTATTGACCTGTGGCGCATATGCAACAAGATCCGAAAGTGATTTTTTGAGCAAGTCACCGTCATTTATTCCCGGGCATATAACAAGCTGACAGTTAATTTTAAGCTCCGCCTCAGCAAATCGGCGGATTATATCCATACAAGCACCAGCCCTCGGGTTACCAAGCATAAGACAACGTGTTTTCTCGTCCGTCACCTGAACCGAAATATTTATCGGGCTTAGGCGCATTGTTATCATTCGTTCAATATCGCGTTCACTTAAATTTGTAAGCGAAATGTAGTTTCCCATAAGGAATGAAAGTCTTGCGTCGTCGTCCTTAAAATAAAGAGACTCACGCATACCGTGAGGCAATTGGTCAATAAAACAGAAAATACACTTATTTGCACATCTTTTCTGCTTGTCCATGAGATAGGTTTCAAAATTCAGCCCTAAATCCTCGCCGATGCTCTTTTTAATTTTAACCTCACGCGTATCAAGTGTAAGTGTTAATTTATCCTCATAGGAATAAAACTTATAGTCTAAAACATCTCGAATTTCGTGTCCGTCAATTTTAAGAAGGACTTCTCCCGGTTTTATTTTAGCACGCTCAGCGGGGCTTTTTTTGTCAATTGATGTAATTTCAGCACCCATCTCACTCACCTCCTTACAGAAAAAATAGAGGGGGATAAAATATCCACCTCTACCCTTTATACCAAATCAAATATAGGAGCGTGTCACTTACTTCGCATCGATAACGACACGGTCGTTATAAGTTCCGCAAGCCTTGCAAGCTCTGTGTGATAATCTCATTGCACCACACTTCGGGCACGCGGAAATTCCCGGCAGGGACAGCTTCCAGTGTGCATTACGATTCATATCGCGTCTGGATTTGGAATGTTTTCTCTTTGGTACTGCCATAAGTGGACACCTCCTTAGGATTTGTTACGTTAATTTTTTTATTAATCAAGCAACTCAAGCAATTTGGAGAGACGCGGGTCAATCTCCGTATTGTCACAGTTGCATGAAGACTCATTTAAATTTGCACCGCAGGTCGGGCAAAGGCCTTTGCAATCTTCAGAGCAAAGATTTTTAGACGGAAGCTCTAAAATAAAAGTATCAGCCGCGAGTTCATCCGGTTCAAAGCTATCATTTTCATAAATAATAATTGAATCGTCTTCCTCGTCCTCAACCGTTTCAGCCAAAACTGCTTCAAAAGAAACCTTTTCGATATTCTTAAGCGGCTTGAGACAGCGGTCACAAACGGTATCAACCTCACCTTCCATATCCATTGAAAGGATGAGATACCCCGCACGGTTTCTAACTTCACCGGTAACCTTAACGGGTTTCGAAACCGTAGCTTCGCGCTCTGCTATCGAGATGTCAAACGAAAACGGGATTGATGCCCCGATTTCATACTTAATCGGTCTTAAATCAATTTTCATAATACACCTCGCATAATGGTACAAATGGTATTATACTGTTTTCTCGGTGATTTGTCAAGAATTTTCTTTCAATTTCTTGCAAAATATGTTATTATATCTGTAGATTAATTTTTCAGAGGTCTAAAATATGAAGGATTTTATTATTGGAGCGAACGATGCAGGCCAGCGTCCCGATAAATTCGTTACCAAAGCGGTCCCCCGTTTGCCCGGCACATTGCTTCAAAAATACATACGCCTTAAGCGAATTAAGGTTAACAAAAAACGCGCTGAGAGAGATACGCGCTTAAACCTCGGCGATTTGGTTGAACTCTATATAAATGACGAGTTCTTCGAAGAAATCCCGTCTGATAAGCGTTATTTAACTCTCAAGCCGAATCTTAATATTGTTTACGAAGATGAAAACATTATTCTTTTAGATAAGAGACCCGGCATTTCCGTACACGACGATGAGGACAAAAATGCAGATACTTTAATCGACCATATTAAAGCTTATCTTTATCAGAAAAAAGAATGGAACCCCGATGAGGAGAATTCCTTCACGCCTTCCCTTTGCAACCGCATTGACCGCAATACCGGCGGTATCGTTATTGCTGCAAAAACAGCTCCTGCTCTTCGTATTATGAACGAAAAAATAAAGCTTCGCGAAATGAAAAAGTTGTATCTCTGCATTGTTAGCGGTACTCCGAATCCAAAAAGCGGTGAGCTTTCCGGCTTTTTATGGAAGGATGCAAAGCAAAACCGCGTATATGTCAAAAAGACAATGACGCAAGGAGCAAAAAGCGCTAAACTTAAATATAAAACAATTAAAACCAAAGGTGACATTTCGCTTGTCGAGTGCGAGCTTATAACCGGCAGAACACATCAGATAAGAGCGCAGATGGCAGATTTCGGTCACCCCCTTTTGGGTGACGGTAAATACGG
>JAZPZP010000006.1:0-13966 GCA_045544695.1 Eubacteriales bacterium
ACCAACGGTACACTGCCTTTTATGGCGGAGAAGGTGGGATTCTACCCGCGGGCTAAAAACGATTATCAATCGTTTTCTTAACGCCCTTTTCGAATCTTACATATTACACACAAAAATATAACGGATACCCTTAAAAGAGTATCCGTTATATTTGGCGGAGAAGGTGGGATTCGAACCCACGCGCCCTTTCGGACAAACGGTTTTCAAGACCGCCTCGTTATGACCACTTCGATACTTCTCCTTCTATGTTAAGCTTAAGAAAATAAGCATTAACTCTGTATTAACTTTTACAACTCGGCACCGCCTCGTTATGTCCTGTTGCGGTGCCCAAAAAAATATCGTTTAAAAACTCAATTTTTTCGACCGCGGCCACTCGCTCAGTTCGTTGTATCTGCCGCAGGCAGCACTCACATCGCTCCCCACTTCGATACTTCTTAAGCATCGCAACAGATAGATTTTAACAAAAAAATTAAGGTTTGTCAAGGGTTTTAAGAAGAAAAATAAAAACAAAAAAGCAGACTTTATTTAAAGTCTGCTTTTTTGTACAAATATTAAATAGGAGGGGGGTAATGAAAAACTAAACATCTACTTTCTACAGTTACTAGTATAAAGCTTAAATGTTACGAAAAAAAGCATTAAATATTAAAAAAGTATTAAATCTCGCGTTTTTTACGCAAATTTCTAAAAAAACTGCTAAGTTTTTCAGCCGCCTCCTCTTTTAAAACACCTGAAACAATTTCAGGTTTATGATTATACGGAAGTTCGAAAAGGTTAATAACCGAGCCTGTTGATCCTGCCTTCGGGTCGGATGCGCCAAATATAACGCGGTCAATTCGTGAATTTATAATAGCGCCTGCACACATAGGACACGGCTCAAGCGTTACATACAAATCACAACCGAATAATCTCCAGCCGCCGAGATTTTTGCACGCATCACGAATTGCCAGAATTTCGGCATGTGCAAGTGAATCACGGTCAATTTCGCGGCGATTGTATCCTTCGCCAACGATTTTACCGTCCTTAACAATAACACAGCCTATCGGCGCTTCGCCGATACTTGCAGCTATATCCGCAAGCTCAAGTGCTCTCTGCATAAACTTTTCCATATTTTAGTTCCTCTGGCTATGGATTGGAGCAGGGATTCTTCCGCCGCGCGAAATAAACTTAAGCGGAGAGTTGGTGTTTATATTCATAATCGGTGCCGAGCCTAAGAGGCCGCCATAATTTACCTCATCGCCAACTCCCTTGCCGACGGCAGGAATAACACGAACCGCGGTTGTTTTATTGTTTACTACGCCGATTGAAATTTCATCAGCAATAATTGCCGAAATAACCTCGGTAGGAGTGTCACCCGGGATAGCAATCATATCAAGACCGACCGAGCAAACTGCGGTCATAGCCTCAAGCTTATCAAATGAGAGTGAGCCGGCACGAACTGCATCAATCATACCTGCATCTTCGCTTACAGGGATAAACGCACCTGAAAGACCTCCAACATGTGCACTCGCCATAACGCCGCCTTTTTTAACTGCGTCGTTTAAAAGGGCAAGTGCCGCAGTTGTTCCGTGTGAGCCGACCTGCGAAAGCCCCATTTCTTCTAAGATATGAGCAACTGAGTCGCCGATTGCAGGGGTAGGCGCGAGAGATAAGTCAACGATTCCGAACGGAACGTTAAGGCGCTTTGACGCTTCTCTCGCAACGAGCTGACCCATACGGGTGATTTTAAACGCGGTTCTCTTTACGATTTCGGCAAGCTCAGCCAAGTCGCAATCGCCTGCGCGGCGGATTGCCTTGTGAACAACACCGGGTCCGGATACACCGACATTTATAACGCATTCGCCCTCGCCGACACCGTGGAACGCACCCGCCATAAACGGATTGTCTTCAGTCGCATTCGAAAACACAACAAATTTAGCGCAGCCGATTGAATCACGGTCAGCAGTAAGTGCAGCCGCTTCTTTTACAATATGACCCATACGGGATACCGCATCCATATTTATACCTGCGCGCGTGGTCGCAACGTTTACCGATGAGCATACAAAATCAGTAGTAGCGGGCGCTTCGGGAATGGAGTCGATTAAATTTTTGTCTCCGCGGGTAAAGCCCTTATGTACAAGAGCACCGTATCCGCCTATGAAGTTAACGCCGATTTCCTTAGCTGCGCGATCAAGCGCTTTTGCAAGCTTTGTTACATCCGCGCTGTCGCAGGAATCTGCGAGCAGGGAAATAGGAGTAACGGATACGCGCTTATTGATAATCGGAATACCGTATTCGCACTCGATTTGTTCACCTGTCTTAACAAGGTCTTTAGCACAACGGACAATTTTATTGTAGACTTTGTCAGCGCACACATCTATATCGGACGAGCAACAGTCGCGAAGTGAGATACCCATAGTAATTGTGCGGATATCAAGATGCTCCTCCTCAATCATTTTAATCGTTTCGACTATATCAAATGAATTTAACATAAAAGCACCTCACTAAATTCTGTGCATAGAGTTAAAAACATCTTCGTGCATAGTATGTATTTTAAGGCCCATATCCTCGCCGAGCTTATCAAGCTCAGCTACGAGCGCGGTAAAATCAACCTTACTCTTTGAAATATCCGCAAGCATAACCATTACGAACAAATCGCCGAGGACGCTCTGGGTAATGTCTAAAACATTTATATCGTGAGTTGAAAGTACTGCTGAAATTTTAGCAATGATACCGACGGTATCCTTACCTATAACACTTATTACTGTACGCATATTTTTTCTCCTTAAACAATTTTGTTATATATACTTCCGCTTTTAACTACGCCTCTTGAGTTTTCAAGTGCGATTAAAAGCTCGGAAATAATCGTGTTTGAAACTAAAAATCCTTTTGGTGTCAGGCGCCAGGAAATTCCGTCAAATTCCGCATAGCCCATTTTGTGGTAATTTAAAAATTTCTTTTCGAGCTCGTCGAAATACATCAAATATTTTTTTTCAAGTACTTCTGCAGAAATTCCGTCAGTCGTGCGAAGCGCGAGCATAACATATTCGCCTGCACGCTCGCCATCCTGAGCCTCTTCGGATTTTTCAATGATTATATCATTGCTTAAAACGCCGTTTATATACTTCTCGGTATCGGGAAAGTAGTTGAAACGAAGCTTGTTTATAAAAGAGTGAGCTGCCGGTCCGAAGCCTAAATATTCGCTCATATTCCAATAACGCTTGTTGTGGCGCGAGAATTTATTTTCCTTTGCGAAATTTGAAATTTCGTACTGCTTATAGCCGTGCTCGGCAAGATAATCAACCGCCATTAAGTACATATCGGCGACCGCATCATCATCGGGGAAGTTATACACATCGGTAGTGCTGTAAAGATGTGTGCCTTCTTCGAGCTTTAAGGCATAGCAGGAAATGTGCTCGGGGGAGAGCGCAACAACATCGGAGAGCGATTTTTTAAAGCTTTCGACATTTTGCTCGGGTAAACCGTACATCAAATCGAGCGATAAGTTATCAAAGCCTGCCTCGCGGATTGTGTTGACCGCAGTCTTTACCTGCTCAAAATTGTGAATTCTACCAAGAATTTCAAGCTCGTCATCATTAGTCGACTGAACGCCCATTGAGATTCGGTTAAAACCGAGTGTTTTAAGCCGATTTAAATATTTGAGCTCAACGCTCTCGGGGTTAGCTTCAATCGTCATCTCACAGGCGTCAAGCACTTTGAAATTTTCATATAAAGCGCGAACGATGCGCTCGATTTCGCGGAGTGGCATGACGGTAGGAGTTCCGCCCCCAAAGTAGATTGTGTCAACTTCATAGGCGGTCTCAAGCATATTAGATTCCTCAATATGCTTACAAAGAGCTTTTGAATATGCAACCATCGCTTTTTTATCGCCGCACTTTGAATAAAAATCGCAATATGAGCATTTTTTCTTGCAAAACGGAGTATGGACGTAAATTCCAAGAGATTTCAAGATTTGCACCTCTATTCGTCAAGCTTAAGAACTGCCATAAACGCCTCCTGCGGAACCTCGACACTGCCGAGGGAGCGCATGCGTTTTTTGCCTTCCTTCTGTTTTTCAAGAAGCTTCTTTTTACGGGTAATATCACCGCCGTAGCACTTGGCTAAAACGTCCTTACGCATTGCCTTAACGGTCTCACGTGCGATAATTTTATTACCGATTGATGCCTGAACAGGGATTTCAAAGAGCTGACGCGGAATGTGCTCCTTTAATTTCTCCGCAATACGACGTGCGCGCGCATAAGCTTTTTCAGTATGAACAATAAATGAGAGCGCGTCCACAACCTCGCCGTTTAGCATAATATCAAGCTTGACGAGGTCGGACTTGCGATAGCCGCAGAGCTCATAGTCGAGTGATGCATAGCCACGCGTGCGTGATTTTAGCGCATCAAAGAAGTCGTAGATTATTTCGTTAAGCGGCATATCATAATGCATTTCAACGCGTGTCTCTTCCAAGTATTTCATATCCTTAAAGACACCGCGTCTATCCTGACAAAGCTCCATAATATTGCCGACATAGTCGGTCGGAGTGATAATACTTGCAGCAACAAACGGTTCTTCCGCCCAGTCGATTTCGGTCGGATTCGGGTAATTTAACGGGTTATCAATCATAACCTCTTCGCCATTTGTCTTTTTAATCTTATAAACAACGCTCGGCGCGGTTGTTATAAGGTCTAAGTTATATTCGCGCTCTAAGCGCTCCTGGATAATTTCCATATGAAGGAGACCTAAGAAGCCGCAGCGATAACCGAAGCCGAGAGCAACCGAGGACTCAGGCTCAAAGGTAAGGGAAGCATCGTTTAAGCGAAGCTTATCGAGCGCGTCGCGTAAATCGGGATATTTAGCCCCGTCTGCCGGATAGATACCTGAGAACACCATCGGCTGAACCTTGCGGTAGCCGGGGAGCGGCTCGGTTGCCGGATTGTCCACACTTGTTACCGTGTCACCAACCTGAGTATCCTTAACGTTTTTAATACTTGCGGTTAAGTATCCGACCTCGCCGGCACTGAGACAATCTGTCGGCTCATAGCCGAGCGGACGGAGATAGCCGACCTCAACCAAGTCAAATTCAGCACCGGTCGCCATCATACGGATGCGCATACCCGGTTTAATTGTACCGTCCATAACACGGAGATAAACGATGACACCGCGATAAGCGTCGTACTGACTGTCGAAAATAATTGCGCGGAGAGGAGCGTCATCATCGCCCTCGGGCGCGGGAATTTCGCGAACAATCTGCTCGAGTACGCCTTCGATATTAATTCCTGTTTTAGCCGAGATTCTCGGAGAATCGAGTGCCGGAATTCCGATTACATCTTCGATTTCGTGCGCAACGCGGTCCGGGTCAGCGCTCGGTAAGTCTATCTTATTGATTACGGGCGCAACTTCAAGACCGTGCTCGATAGCAAGGTAAGTATTTGCAAGAGTTTGCGCCTCTATTCCCTGAGCGGCATCGACAACGAGGAGTGCCCCCTCGCAAGCCGCGAGTGAGCGGGAAACCTCATAATTAAAGTCTACATGTCCCGGAGTGTCAATCAAGTTAAGTGTATATGTCTCGCCGTCATTTGCGAGGTAATTTAACTTAACGGCACGCGCTTTAATGGTAATTCCACGCTCGCGCTCAAGCTCCATATTGTCAAGAAGCTGGCTCTCCATTTCACGGGAGGTGACCGCGTTACATTTCTCGAGTAAGCGGTCGGCAAGAGTGGATTTACCGTGGTCTATATGTGCAATGATGGAAAAGTTACGAATATGATTTTTCTCAGCCAAAGTAATTTCTCCTTAAATACTTATATTTAATATAAGTATAACACAAAAACAATGTTTATTTCAATAGAAAAACCGCAGAGATTTCTCTGCGGTTTAAATTTACTTTTGAAAGCTTCCGAGGAAGGCGCGAACACGCTCGTTCTGCGAGTTAACAAGCACTTCTTCGGGTGTTCCGTTTGCGATAATGTAACCGTCGTCCATAAAAATAACACGATCGGAAACATCGCGCGCGAACGCCATTTCGTGAGTGACTATGACCATCGTCATCTTCGTTTCGGCAAGTTCGCGGATAACATGTAAAACCTCAAGGGTAAGCTGCGGGTCGAGCGCACTTGTCGGCTCGTCAAAGAAAAGAACCTTTGGCGAGAGTGCAAGAGCTCGCGCGATTGCAACACGCTGTTGCTGACCACCTGATAATTCACACGGATAGTTGTTTTCCTTATCGGAAAGCCCTACACGGGCGAGCAGTGAATGAGTCTGCTCTAAAAGTTCGTCGTTTATCTGTTTTTTATTAGCCTTGTAATCCGGACGCTCCTTTGCTAAAAGAGAAGGCGCGAGCATTACATTTTGAAGCGCTGAATACTGCGGGAAGAGGTTATAAGACTGGAAAACCAGACCGCAAGCAAGCTGCCATCTGCGTTGGTCTTCTTTGGACGGCTTTTTCTGTACTTCGGAATTATAAACCACATCGCCGTCAATCGTGATCTTACCGCCACTCGGAGTTTCAAGAGCGTTTATGCAACGCAAAAGCGTAGTTTTACCCGAGCCGGACGCGCCGATAATCGAGAGCACTTCGCCCTTTTCCATAGAAAAATCAACGCTGCGCAATACCTCGGTTTTACCAAAGCTTTTATGTAGATTATTAACTTCTAATATACTCATAGCTTTTTAACCTTTATAATAGTCTAATTTCTTCTCAATATAACCGAAGAGAAGAGTGAGAACACCGTTAAACACAAGGAAATATATAGCCGTCGAGAAGAGCGGACCAATAAGTCCCTGCTTGGTAAAGCGCTCAGCACACATAATAATTTCCGTAACCGCAACGACGCGTGCGAGAGAGGTGTCCTTAACGAGCGTTATAATTTCATTACCCATAGGCGGAATTATGCGTTTAATCACCTGTGGCAAGATAACGCGGAAGAAGGACTGGACCTTGGTCATACCAAGAACCTGGCACGCCTCATGCTGGCCTTTGGGAATGCCTTCGATTCCACCGCGGAAAATCTCGGAGAAGTATGCCGCATAATTTATGGCAAAAGCCACGAGTACCGCGAGGTCACGCTCGCGAAGCGGCATATTGAAGACAAGGCCCGGAACATATAATACGACAAAAATTTGGAGCATCAGGGGAGTACCCCTGATGATCCAAACGAAAGTGCGTGTAAGTAATTTAATTGGTGCAAACTCTGCAATGAGTTTTAACAGTCGGTTAAAGAAAGAAGAATCTACGCTTACCTGACGCAAAAACTTAAACGGCTTAAATTTCGACATCGAGCCGAAGGAGATTATAAGGCCGAGCGGAATTGCGCAAATAAGAGTGACCGCAAAAATCATACAGTTTTTGCCGAAGCCTTCAGTTAATGACTGAAAGGCAACCTGAAAAGTTGACATAAGTGAAAATCCGCCTTTAATTATTTGATGAGAAGATTCTCAAGCTTATACTTCTTTGCAATCTCATCGAGAGTGCCGTCAGCGATAAGTGCTGCGATCGCGTCGTTAACAGCCTTAGCGGTGTCGCTGCCCTTGCGGAATGCGATACCGTATTCCTCAGGTGAGAACTCAAGAGCCTCAACTGCAACGAGATCAGCAAAATCAGTACCTTCGCCGATAGAACCGATAGAGGTTACATAGTCAACGATAGCAACGTCAGATGTACCTGCAGCAACATCCATAAGAGCCTTAGCCATAGAGTCTACCGGAGTGAACTTAGCTTCCTTGAAGAACTCATCTGCACCTGCGAGCTCCTCACCTGCAGAACCTGCCTCAGCAACAACATTTGCGCCTGCAACAGAAGCGGTGAACTTCTCGAGGTTTTCAGCCTTGCAGACCATAACCTGGCGATTCTTCATATACGGAGTTGAAATCTCCATATTTGCTTTTCTTTCATCGGTGATTGTCATACCGTTCCAGATACAGTCGATGTTCTTAGCATTGAGCTCGATTTCCTTTGAGTTCCAGTCGATCTCGATGAAGTTTGCCTTAACGCCGAGCTTTTCGCAAACAGCCTTAGCAAATTCGGTCTCGAAACCAACAAATTCGTCGCCCTCATAGTAGTTCATCGGAGCAAAAAGAGTCATACCGATTGTCATTTCGCCCTTGTCCTGAATGTACTTAAGGTCGGATGCTGTGTCGTTGTTACAGCCTGCAAATAATGTTGCAAGCATAGCAACTGCAAGGATAATTGATAAAATTTTACGCATTGGGAATTACCTCCTGAATTTTTTTGGTACAGACATTATATCACATTGTGTTAGCATAGTAAAGTGCTAAAATGAAAAATTTTTCCTTTCTTTTTATTCTCTTGTGTTATAATTTAATTTATAAGGAAGTGATAGCGTGAAAAAAACACTGGTTTTTCTTTCTCTTTTGATATTACTTTGCGGTTGTGGCGATAAAAAAGAAGTGCAGCCGGTTAAAATAAGTGTTATGACCGAAGGAAGTGCTGAGGTTTGGAATTCGCTCTCAATTACGGGCGTTGAAGTTGATGTTACCGTAGTTGAATCGGGTAAAATTTATGAAAGTATAACCGCGGCAGAGAAAAAGCCAAATATTGTTTGTATATCAAATACTGACGACGCCACAAGGTTGGATGAATATTTTATTGATATGCGCGATGTCACGGTTTCGGAATACGACAGAGCCAAAATGATTGTTGAAGGTGCAGAAGAAATTGAGTACCGCCATGTTCTTAATGGTGAGAAATTAAGCGTTCTGCCGCATTTTCAAAATAAAGAAGAGGATTTTACAAGAGCATGGCTATATCGCGCCGATATTTTTGAAAAGCACGGAATCCCGATTCCCGAAACAATGAATGAAGTGAATTATGCCTGCAACATCCTTAAAAAAGAGTACAAAGACAGTTCACCGCTCGTTCTCCGAAACGGTTATTATGCGCTTGATTTAGTGGCTCCCGCATGGAAAAACGATGCCACTTTAGGCGCGTATTATGATTTTGAAGATAAAAAGTGGAGATTTGGATTAAGCGAAGAATGGGCGGGAAACTTTGTTTCCTTCTGGGCAACAATGTATAAAGGAGAACTACTTCCACAAAATTATCTTAATATGACCGACGCAGAAGTGAGTGCACTGATTGCAAATAACAGAGCGTTTATTACGGTTGATTATATCTGGCGCCTTGATGAGTATAATAATTATAAAGATCAGGACTGGAAAATAATGCCGTCTCCGCGCGCATCAACAGAGAATGCTCAGAATAAAATCGCAAAGCGCGAAAGCCCGTTTGGGGGATATGCGATTTGCAATGTGAACAACCGCGAAAATACCGCTGCAATCTCGGTTTTAAATGAAGTGTACAAGAAAATTTGCGACGCAGAAGCGAGTGAACTTACCGAGCGGGAGAGACTTTCTCGCGTTGCGAAAGTATATACCGAGAAAAACATAAATCCGGCAAGATATTCGGTGCTTGAAACGGCAAAAATAACTAGTCCTGCATATGGATACGAAGCGGAACTTTCAAAGTTTTTGACAGGTGAGAAGCCGATGACCGAATGGGCAGAATTTGCCGAAGAAATTGCGAGGGAAGCAAAGGTTAAAAGACTGCTCAGCGAATGTAAGCGTGCCTACAACAAGGCTAAGGGGTAAGACAATGCGTGAAATTATATTAAATAACGGAATAAAAATAAAAAGCCCGGGTTTCGGAACCTGGACTTTGGATGACATTTCGGCAGAAGATGCGGTTTTAAAGGCGTTAAGCTGTGGCTACCGTCATATTGATACCGCGGAGTATTATAAAAATGAAGTTGGCGTCGGAAAAGCGATTAAAGCATCAGGTATCGCGAGAGACGAAATCTTTGTAACGAGCAAATTGTGGACGACTTCGCGTGGATACAATGAAGCGATTGAAGCGCTTAACGGTTCACTTTCGCGCTTGGGACTTGATTATCTGGATTTATTTTTAATACACTGGCCTGCCGTACCCGAAAAACACGATAATTGGCGCGAAATCAACTTAAACACCTGGCGTGCGCTCGAGCACCTATATAAAGAAGGAAAGGTGCGCGCGATAGGACTTAGCAATTTTATGGAAAATCATATTTCGGCGCTTTTGCAGGATGCAGAAATTGCACCTATGGTGAATCAGATTGAATTTCATCCGGGCTATATGCAAAAAGAATGCGTTGAGTTTTGCAAGAAAAACGGAATTGCACTTACCGCGTGGGCGCCGCTCGGTCGCGGCGAGGCACTCGAGCATCCGATAATTTGCGAAATAGCGAAAAAGCATGGTGTTACTCCTGCTAAAGTGACGCTTTCGTGGGTTTGGGCAAATGGGCTGATTCCGCTTGTTAAATCCTCGAATATTAATCGAATGAAAGAAAATTTAACTGCTATTGATGTAGCGCTTACAGATGAGGATGTCGAGAAAATATCTTCACTTTCTTTCTGGGGAAAGCTCGGCAAGCGGCCGGAGAAGGTTAATTTTTAAATTTCTTCCTGAATTGCATTGGCGAGATGCCGGTTAGCTTTTTGAAGGTGCGGCTGAAATTGCTGTTGTCCGAAAAACCGCAGGTGTCAACTATTTCGGCAATGTTTAAACTCGTTTTGATAAGAAGATTTTTTGCCGCGGCAATACGGCAGAAAAGTAAATATTCCATAACCGAAGAGCCGGTAATTTTCTTAAATTGATGCGAAAGCGACGAGGCGCTCGTGTTATACTCGCGCGCGAGGGAAGAAAGGGTGTAGTGAGTACTGTACTGCTTTTCAAACCTCTTTTGAACATCGTGCACGATTTTGAAATTTTCTTCATCGAAGAAGAATGTACTCTCGGGAATACGGCGGTAGATTGATATAAGAAGCTCATTTACAAAAAGCTCGGTCATTTCTGCCGCCATTTTTTTATCCGAATTACTCTCAAGCGCTATGTTTTCAAAGAGACGTTTAAAGGTTAAAACATCGTCTGAAATATCAAGTAAGTTTTTAAAGCCGTGCGGGCGGTTTTGCAATAAGGAGAGCATTTTGTTATCAACAGGGCTTATTCTGAGAACAAAGCGCTCGTATTCAGATGATAAAACAGAAAGCGAGTGATTTTCAAAACGGTTGAAAAGCAGGAGCGAGCCGCTTTTGGCAATCTCCGTTTCACCGTTTACGCACACCTCAACCTCGCCGTTTAAAATTAAAATTATCTGATGACAATCGTGAAAATGGCTCGATTTTTTTGAAATATCCCGTGAAAAATACGCTGAGCAAAAGGTTTTGTCCATAAAAACACCTCGAAGGTATTATACAATTATTTTTACAAGTTTGCAAGATTTACATAAAATAAAGCGACATTTATATTGCATAGCGGTAGAGAAAAATATATAATGCAAGTAAAGGTGGTTGATATTTATGACGAGAAAGGTTTACTTAAAAAAAGAAGAATTTGATATTCAGAACTCCGAGCTTAGAACAAATTTACCATATAGCGAGGATTTGAGCGTACTTGGCGATGAGGTTAAAATCGGAAGTAAGGTGTTCCCGAACCGTCTTGCCTGCCAGGCAATGGAGGGTTGTGACTCCACTCCCGACGGAAGACCCGATGAGCTTACAAAAAGACGTTATGACCGTCTTGCTCGCGGTGGCGCCGGTCTTATCTGGTATGAGGCAACTGCGGTTGCGATGGAGGGCAGAGCAAATCCGCGCCAGCTCTATATAGACGAAAATACTGTTGATGATTTTAAATATCAGCTTGAGAGCATTAAGGAAACCTGCCTTAAGGAAAACGGATATGAACCGGTTGTCGTTATGCAGATAACTCATTCGGGCAGATATTCTAAGCCTGAGGGTTCTCCTGCTCCGCTTATTGCTTATAACAACCCGATTTTCGAAAAAGATAATCCGATTTCAAGCGACAGAATCGTTACCGATGAATACTTAGACAGCATCGTTGAAAAGCTCGTAAACGGTGCGCGTCTTGCTGAAAAGGCAGGCTTTGACGGCGCTGATATAAAGTGCTGTCACCGTTATTTAAATTCTGAGCTCTTGTCTGCATATAACCGCGAGGGAAGATACGGTGGAAGCTTAGAAAACCGCTCGAGATTTTTACGCGATAGCGTAAAGGGAGCTATTGAGACCTGCTCAAGTGATTTCCTTGTATCCACAAGAATGAATGTTTATGATGGTTTCCCGTATCCATACGGCTTCGGCGTTGCAACAGACGGAAGTCTTGAGTTTGACCCGCAAGAGCCGCTTTGGGTAATTCGCGAGCTTTATAAGATGGGCGTCCGTATTTTAAATGTAACTATGGGTAACCCATATTTTAATCCGCACGTAAATCGCCCGTTTGCAATGGGCGGATATGAGGCTGAGGAGCATCCGCTCGAGGGTGTTGCAAGAGTGCTCGAGGGTACCGCGCGCCTTAAAGAGGGAGTTCCCGAAATGGCAATAATCTGCTCGGCGATTTCTTATCTCGGCGTTACCGCACCGAATGTCGTTGCGGCTTATATTAAGAACAATAAATTTGACTTTGCAGGTTTTGGCAGAACGATTTTTGCGTACCCCGATTTTGCAAAGGAAATTCTTAAAAACGGCGGTATGGATAAGGATAAATGCTGTATCTGCTGCTCTAAGTGTACTGAAGTTATGCGCGCAGGAGGTACTCCGGGCTGCGTAATTCGCGATAAGGATGTTTATTTACCGATTTATAAGAGCTATTGCGGTAAATAGGGAGGTTTAGTTTATGAAGGTCGCTATTGTTACGGGTGTTGCAAGCGGAATCGGCAAGGCGGTTGCCGAGAAATTTCTTGAAAACGGCATCGCGGTTGTCGGTATGTCGCGCCGCGAGAATGGCCCTGACTTTAAAGGTGAATTTACATATTACAGAGGCGATTTGAGCGAAAGTGATGCTCGCCAAGGGCTTGTTAGCACTACGCTTGAAAAGTACGGCAAGATTGACATTTTAGTAAATGTTGCGGGTATGGCACCGACTGTGCGCGCAGATTTGCTTGAAATGAGCGAGGAGAGCTACGACCGCGTTATGAGCGTTAACACTAAAGGAACGCTCTTCTTAACGCAGGCGGTCGCAAATGTTATGAAGGACAGATGCGAGGGAAGCATTGTAAATATTTCATCCCTTTCTGCCTACACAAGCTCGACAAATCGCGGTGAATACTGCATTTCCAAGGCAGGAGTTTCGATGATAACCGCCCTTTTTGCGGACAGACTTGCCGAATACGGAATACAGGTAAACGAAATCCGCCCGGGCATCATCGCAACCGAAATGACAGATAAAGTAAAAGAGAAGTATGACACACTTATAGACGGCGGTCTTCTGCCGATTAAGAGATGGGGCAGACCTGAGGATGTTGCGAGCGCTGTTTTTGCGCTTACTAACGGTTCGCTCCCGTATGTAACCGGTCAGTCTATTGATGTAGACGGAGGATTCCACATAAGGAGACTGTAAATTATGACTTTTGATGCAATTGTAATCGGTACGGGTGCTGCAGGCTTTAATGCTGCGTGCAGATTAAAGGAGCTCGGCAAAAGCGTTGCCATTGTTACCGAGGCGACCGGCTGCGGAACATCGCGCAATACGGGTAGCGATAAGCAGACGTATTATAAGCTTGGTCTCGGCGGCGACAGTATGGATAGTGTTGAGAATATGGCGCGTGATTTGTTTTCCGGTGGCAGTGTCGACGGGGATAATGCGCTTTGCGAAGCGGCTTATTCCGCGCGCTCATTTATGTATTTATGCGAGCTTGGCGTTCCGTTTCCGCATAGCAGATACGGCGAGTTTATTGGCTATAAAACCGATCATGATCCGTATGCGAGAGCAACGAGTGCAGGACCGCTGACATCTAAATTTATGACCGAAGCGTTGCAGAAAAGAGCAAAAACATTAGGTGTTGAAATTTTAACAGGTTACCTTGCGATTGAAATTTTAAAGGATAACAATTCAGTTTGCGGTCTTTTATGTATTGATAAGAAAACAAATGAGCCTATAGCATTTAAAAGTGCAGATATCGTTATGTGCACAGGTGGCCCT
>JAZPZP010000007.1:0-7135 GCA_045544695.1 Eubacteriales bacterium
GGGATGTTGCGAGCACTCTTAACGACATTCTCGCAAACCTCCGGAGTGACAACGAGTGCCTTGCCGGAAACGTCGATTGCCTTTAAGAAAGCAGCAAAATCGCGTGTCTTGATGTTGTCGAGCTTTAAGTCCTCGATAACAATGATCTCGCCCGCCTGAGCCTTAGCGGAAAGTGCACTCTTAAGTGCGAGGCGGCGATACTTCTTATTGAGACGGTAGCTGTAACTTCTCGGCTTCGGGCCAAGAGCGATACCGCCATGTGTCCACTGCGGAGCACGGATCGAACCCTGACGAGCACGACCGGTACCCTTCTGACGCCACGGCTTAATGCCGCCGCCACGGACTTCCGCACGAGTTAAAGTGCTCTGCGTGCCCTGTCTGCAATTTGCAAGGTGGTTCTTAACCGCCTCGAACATTGCAGTTTCGTTCGGCTCAATGCCGAAGATTGAATCGATAAGCTCGATCTCTCCGACCTGCTTACCGGTCATATCATAAACTGTTGCCTTAGGCATGGCTTTCTATCTCCTTTCGCTGTATCTTACGGCTTACGCATTCTTAACCGTATTACGGATGAATACGATGCCGCCCTTCGGGCCTGGAATTGCACCGCGTACTGCGATCATGTTGTTTTCAGCATCAACCTTAACAACATCTAAGTTCATCACAGTAACCTGCTCAGCGCCCATACGGCCCGGCAACTTCTTGCCCGGTAAAACACGACCCGGGTCAGTAGCTGCACCCATTGAACCTGCACTTCTGTGTACAGGGCCAACACCGTGGGTGTGGCACTGCATGCGCTGACCAAAGCGCTTAACAGTACCTGCGGTACCCTTACCTTTGCTTGTGCCGGTAATGTCGACACAATCGCCCTCTGCGAAAACGTCTGCCTTGATTTCGTCGCCGATGTTCATTGCTGAACAGTCGTCGAGCTTGAATTCCTTAAGAATCTTCTTTGCGGAAACACCTGCTTTTTTGAGGTGGCCGGCCGCAGGCTTGTTAACCTTGCGCTCCGCAATGTCGCCGTAACCGAACTGAACTGCCTCGTATCCGTCGCGCTCTGTTGTCTTCTTATCAACAACTACGCCAGGACCGGCTTCAATAACGGTTACCGGAATGACCTTACCTTCGGCACCGAAGATCTGAGCCATACCAACTTTTTTGCCGATGATTGCCTTCTGCATGTATTTTCCTCCTTTAGGTTATTGGTTGACGCACCCGCCAACATGACCCGCTCCTTACCGTCGCGCCAAAACCCCGTGGCGTTTTGAAAAGAGCTGCGGTTCAAAACAAATTAAAGTTTAATCTCGATTTCGACGCCTGCCGGAAGGTCAAGGGACATAAGTGCCTTAACGGTATCAGCTGACGGCTTAGAGATATCGATTAAACGCTTGTGTGTGCGGCGCTCGAACTGCTCACGGCTGTCCTTATATTTGTGTACCGCGCGTAAAATCGTAATAACTTCCTTAGATGTAGGAAGCGGAATCGGACCTGAAACCTTTGCGTTGTTACGCTTTGCAGTCTCAACGATTCTCTCAGCTGCCTGATCGATTAACTGATGATCATAAGCCTTTAAGCGAATTCTGATCTTTTCCTGTGCTGTTGCCATTGTTTGGTTCCTCCTTGTTCGTACGTAGTAATCTGTCTGCGTACGGCGAAATCTCTGCACAACCCTGCCGCGCGTATCGCGATTCGGCAATATAAAAACCGGCGTCAGTTCGGGGTTTCCCTGATTCCGGCTTACCTACTGTAATCCTTAGAGCCGCAAGCACTCCGAGGATTTCGTGCAGTAATTTCAGCCGCCCGATTGTCGGACATACTCCACAGAAGTTACCTGCTTTTCGCAGCAATCTCCTGTTTCATCGCATACTGCGCCCCATACAGGCGCTATAATAGAATATAACAAAAAAGCCCTGTTGTCAAGGCTTTTTTGCAAACTTTTTTATAATTTTTTAAACTTTTTTAACTGCTCACATTATCTTGTGGTTTAGTAATTTTTTAACCACAATTATTCCGTTTTTTCTACATATTTAAATTCTTCCCACGGTGCAACTACAATCCTCGTCTTGCGTATATCTTCGCTCAACAATGTTTCTACATTATTATATATATCATTTACATATACGCGATAGAAACGCTTTGTTATCTCAGAAAGAACGACCCCGCTTTCTTCTTCGTCGTGTCCTTCATAGCGGATTGCTACATTAAAATCTTCTTTGCCGTCACGGAAGGACTTAACTTCATTTAAGAATGCATTTATCGCACTTGACTTAGTCTCTTCTTCTTTGAAGTGAAGATCCTTTGTTTCCTCGCCCACCGGGAAAGTTACATTAGTGAGAAGAACTTCACTAAAGCCCATATCATACGCTGAGGAAATTACATCCAATATATATGCACGCGCCTCTGGTATATACGGAGAAAGCCAGGTAATTTTATTTTCGTCAATCCAAAGCAGACGCTTCTTGGTTTTACAAGATAATGTATGATCTTCGCGCGGTGCTAAATTGTCCTTAAAGCAGGAAATTTGAGCAACCGCGGTAAGCTTTGCCTCTTTCACCTTAGCGATCGCCGCTTCGATAACCGCCGCGTTCTCTTCATTTATGATAATTGTTCCGTCTTCTGCTTTTACCGGGAAAATTACGGTGTTTATATCCGATTCCTTTACCGACGCAAGCATCTTATCAAATGCCGCCACATCCAGCAGAATTTCCTTTGACACAAATGTCGGCTTTTCAATTCTGTCCTGATAGCTGGGTATTTTCGGCTCAATATAAATATCAACCGGCTCTTCTATAATTAAATTTACTTTTACTCGCTCAGGCTCTCCAAATGTAATGGTCTCAGAAGAAAACGGAAGCTTCAGTATCATCTCGCCACTATCTCCCTGAGTTAAATTAAACTTCAGATATATAAGGAAAACCGCCGCAAGAACGCAAAGGATTATAAGAGTCGGAACTAAAACTCCCACTCTTCTTCTGCTTCCGCGGTATCTGCGATAAACTCCACGTCCCATCCGTAAAACAACCTTTCAATAATTTATATGTTTATTTTACCAAAAACCAAACCAAATATCAATAGAATAAAAATCCCTCTGAAATCAGAGGGATTTTTAATTTAATAGTTAAGCTCGGGGTGTTTATGCTGAAGCTTTAAGTTCACAATCAAATGACGCGGACACTTTTCAGCACATACGCCACAGGTCGTACACTTGTCATAATCAATTGTTGCGAGATTGTCTTCAACATGGATTGCACCCTGTTCACAAGACTTTTCGCAAATCTTACAACCGATACAACCTATTTCGCAAATCTTGCGGAGCTCAGCGCCCTTAACATGGCTTGAGCAAAGCACCTGAACATCTGCGGTATACGGAACTGCGGCAATAACACCACGCGGACATACATCAACACATTTAAGGCAACCGGTACATTTCTGATCATCAACAACTGCAACTCCGTCAACAATGTGGAGTGCGTCAAACTTACAAACAGATGTGCAGGAACCAAGTCCCAAGCATCCATACTGGCACTCGGTAAGTCCTCCTGCGAGCTTATTTGCCGCATAGCAATCGGAAATACCATCGTAAATATACTTATTTTTAACGCGTATGCCGCCGTTGCAACGAACGAGCGCCTGAAGCTTTTCATTTCTGGTGATCTGTACACCTAAAATTTCTGCAATTTTAGCTCTGCCTTCATCCTTTGTGACCGGGCAAGCTGTAATTTGAGCCGCACCCGCAACAAGAGACTCTGCAAAGTTCGAGCAACCTGCATATCCGCAGCCACCACAGTTTGCACCAGGTAAAATCTCCAGAATCTGATCTGCGCGCTCATCCTTTTCAACCGCGAACACTCGACTTGCAAACGCAAGAAGTGCACCAAAAATTACGCCGAGTACGCCAAGAATGAGCACTGCATATAAAATATTTAAAAAATCCATAACAATCCTCCGCTTAGAAAATCTTCATTCCTTGGAAGCCCATAAATGCGAGGGCTATAAGGGACGCGGTTACAAGAGCTATCGGGAAACCCTCAAAGCTCTTCGGATACTCGGAATATTCTATTCTCTCACGAACGGTTGAGAATAAAACAATCGCGAGCGTAAAGCCAACACCTGCCGCAAATCCAAAAACTACTGAACCGATAAAGTTGTAGTTGTTCTGAGCATTCAAGAGTGCCGCACCGAGTACTGCACAGTTTGTTGTGATAAGCGGAAGGTAAATTCCGAGCGCTTTATGGAGCGCCGGTAGCATCTTTTGCATAACCGTTTCAACGAACTGAACGAGCGCCGCAATAACTAAGATGAACGCTACCGTCTGCATATAATCAAGGCCAAGCGGTCTTAACATAAAATGGTCAACAAGCCATGTAAATGCAGAAGCGAGCGTCATAACAAAAATTACCGCTACACCCATGCCAACTGCTGTATCAGACTTTTTTGAAACGCCAAGGAACGGGCATATTCCAAGGAACTTAACAAGAACGAAGTTTTCAATTAAAATTGCGGAAATAGAAAGAGATAAAATTTCAGTTAAGCTCATTTCTTATACCCCCTTCTTTGCGCGAATGTAATTTATCGCCGCGATAACACAACCGAGTGTCAAGAATCCACCGACAGGCAGTGCTATAAGCGTTGCTGCCGGGAAGTTTTCACCAAAAATGTGAATTCCGCAAAAGGTTCCGTTACCGATAACCTCACGAATTGTCGAAAGAATAAAGAGTGCTCCGGTAAAACCAAGACCCATACCGAGACCATCAACCGCGGATGCCAAAACTCCATTCTTTGAAGCAAACGCTTCTGCGCGCGCGAGAATTATGCAGTTAACAACAATAAGCGGAATAAAAATTCCCAAAGATGCGTGAAGCGACGGTAAAAACGCTTCAAGCAACATATTAACGATTGTAACAAATCCCGCGATGATTACGATATAAGACGCAATTCGAATCTGATTCGGAATACATTTACGCAAAAGTGAAATAACAACATTTGAGCAGATCAAAACGACCGTTGCAGCAACACCCATACCAAGACCATTAGTGACCGAAGTTGAGGTCGCAAGAAGCGGACACATTCCTAAAAGAAGAACAAATGATGGGTTCTGGAAAAGGAGACCGGATTTTAAAATTTCAAGTAACTTTTTCATTTACGCCGCCCCCTTTAAAATTTCTGCCGCACCAATTGCCGCGTCAACACCACGAGTTACAGCCTTTGATGAAATGGTAGCACCAGATACTGCTGAAACCTCGTTATCGCCCGCTTCTCCGCGAGTGATAACCGAAACTCCCGCTCTCTTACCTTTATACTGAGCGAGCCACTCGGCATCTCTTGTCTTTGTACCGACATTTGCGGTTTCGGACATTGAAGTTATTTTAACTCCCGTTACCGCACCGTCAGTGTCAATACCAACGACCATTTCAATTACGCCGCCGTAGCCCGACGGAGTTGTTTTAACACAATAACCAACAGTGTTTCCGCCTGCTGTCGCGGTATAAACCTCAGCGACAATCGGATCAAAGCCCTTGTCGGAGATGTCTTCCAGAAGCTCATAGTTTTCAGCTTCCAGAACCTCGCGCATACCGTCAGAAAGAGCCTTTGCCTTCTGCTCGGCAATCGGACCCTTTGTAACTTCGTTAACCGCCGCAAGAAGAAGCGCAACAACCGCTGTTATCGCAAGGAGAATGAGCGCAAGGCGTGTCATATCCCAAATATCTTTTTTCTCAAACTTCATATTACTTGCCATCGGTAGCACCTGCTTTCTTCACAAAGCGCTTCACACCGAAGCGACGCGGCTTAATATATTTATCAATTGTCCACACACAAAGGTTCATAATTAAAATTGCAAATGATACACCCTCGCTGTATGAGCCGAAATAGCGGATTAAAACGGTAAGAAGACCACAACCGATACCGTAAACTATTCTGCCTGTGCTTGACACCGGCGATGTTGTATAGTCGGTAGCCATAAAAATTGCACCGAGCATAAGACCGCCTGTGCTTATGCTGTAAAGCATCCAGGTAAGACCTGAATTTCCGCCAAGTGGGAAAAGGAAGGTTAAAACCGCAACCGTTCCGATATAACTGAGCGGAATATGAATTGTAATTACCTTACGAATTAAAAGATATACGAGTGCTGCTAAAAGAACAATTGCCGAAACCTCACCGATACATCCCGGAACATTTCCGATAAATGTATCGCGGAGAGAATATGCAATATCTCCGTCAATTCCCTGTGAAATTACCGACGGAAGGATTCCCGTACTCATTTTAGCGAGCGGAGTTGCAGAGGCGATAGCGTCAACCGCCATATTGTCTGCCGATACATTTCCGAAAAGTGAAATTCCGGAATTCACGAGTGGTCTTACCCATAATGAGGTCTGACCTGTCCAGCAGAGCATAATGAACGCGCGAGCAGCGAGTGCCGGGTTCATAAAGTTCTTGCCCAAGCCGCCGTATAACTGCTTTACTATTACTATAGCAAAGAATGATCCTATTACAGGAACCCAGAGCGGAGCGGATACCGGTAAGTTAAACGCGATGAGAATACCGGTAACAATTGCCGATAAATCGTGGATACTTGACGGTTTCTTTAAGAAATAGCGATACAGCCATTCAAACGCAATACTTGCCGCAACGGAAGTCAAGGTAAGTGTGAGCGATCTCCAGCCGAAGAAGTAGATAGCCATAATAAGCGGGAAAAGAAGCGCTATTATAACATCCAACATAATTGAGCGTGTTCCGTCCTCGGTTTTTATATGCGGCGAGGATGAAACGCGAAGCTGATTAGAAAGTTCCATAAACCCTACACTCCCTTCTTCTTATTTTCGTTTATACGCGCCTTTGCTGCTCTGAAGGTCTGCGTTAAGTGGATTCTTCCCGGGCAGATATATGAGCAGCTGCCACATTCGATGCAGTCTAAAACATTATTTTTCTCCATCTCGTCAATCTTGCCTGCCTTAGCATACATATTAAGGAACACAGGCTGGAGATTTACCGGACATACGCCCACGCACTTTCCGCAATGGATACAAATCTGAGCGGCATCCAACTTATCTTCGTTTTCACAGAAGGCAAGGATCGCATTCGTTCCCTTGATTACCGGAACATCAATGCTGTGCTGAGCAATACCCATCATCGGGCC
>JAZPZP010000008.1:0-2034 GCA_045544695.1 Eubacteriales bacterium
GATACTTTTTTAGCTCTTATTGTTTTAGCGTATTCTTTATGTATTGACTCGTCTTCACTTCTCGTCATAACAGCATCAACGCCACAAAAGCGTAGTAGACAGCAAAGCTTTTCCGAAATTTCGAGATTTAAGTCTTTTTCATAGACGCCGCTTATTCCTACAGCTCCACCGTCAACTCCACCATGACCTGCATCAACTATAACCGTAACCGTATCATTTTGCGATAAAAAAGCACTTCTTACCGCTTCATTTTTCGATAAAAACACTCCAAAAGCAAGGGACACAAAAACAAAAAGAACAACAGCTTTACGCATAAAAACACCCCGCAAATATACTCATGAAATGTTTATGCTAAATTCTAACCTAAAAGAACATCGGTAACGAGCATTACACAAAAGCCGACAAGCAAGGCATAAGTAGCTCCGCGCTCACTTCCGTGCGCGTGAGTTTCGGGAATCATTTCATCACTTATGACATAAAGCATTGTTCCACCTGCAAACGCAAGTGAAAATGGTAAAACCGCAGATGAAAAGCTAACGGCAAAATAACCGATAAGCGTTCCTAACACTTCGACAACGCCTGTTATCATAGCACATAAAAATGTTCTCCATGGAGACACTCCTGCCGCGAGCATCGGGCCGATGATTACCATACCCTCTGGAATATTCTGCAAAGCAATACCGCCCGCTATAATAAATGCCTGAGAAATATCGCCCGAGCCAAAGCCGACACCTGCCGCAATTCCCTCCGGCAAATTATGTATCGCAATAGCAGTGACAAAGAGTAATACTTTACTCAAATTTGCGTTATTATGCGCCTCTTGGTCTGCATCAACAAGTTTGTGTAAATGTGGTACTATTTTATCAATTAAGTTAAGGCAAACCGCACCCACGAAGATGCCCGCCACCGTAACAATAATTCCGTACTTACCTCCATATTCAAGCGACGGTAAAACCAGACCAAGCACGGCTGCCGCAAGCATAACGCCTGCGGCAAACGATAAAACTATATCCGAAAATCTGTGCGATACTTTTTTAAAAACAAATCCTAAAAGAGATCCGAACACCGTCGCTCCGCCGACGCCGAGCGCGGTTAAAAGCACCATATTCATTAGCAAAGCTCCTCTGCAAGATCAATAAGTTTTGCACTACTTTCATCATTTAATGCTGATAAAATTTTCACTGTATTTTCTGCATAAGTTATATTCTTGCTCTTCTCAAGCATAGATGCCATAACCTTAGCGGCAGTAGGCGCCCAACTTCCGTTTTCGATAAAAGCAACCGTGCGGTTCTGGAAGTTACGCTCAGTTAAGTGAGTTATAAACTCACGCATAAACGGAAAAACATCATTGTTATAAGTAGTTGTTGCAAGAACAAGCTTGCTGTAACGGAAAGCATCCTCAACAGCTTCAGCCATATCACAGCGCGCGAGGTCATTAACTGCAACCTTAACGCCCTTTTTCTTTAATGCATCAGCAAGCTCTAAAACCGCTTTTTTAGTGTTACCATAAACCGAAGTGTATGCTATGCAAACGCCCTCTTCCTCAGGTCTATAGCTTGACCAGATATCGTATAAATTAAGATAATATCCAAGATTTTCATTTAATACCGGACCGTGGAGCGGACAAATAATTTCAATGTCAAGAGAGCTCGCCTTTTTAAGAAGCGCCTGGACCTGAGCGCCGTATTTACCGACAATTCCGATATAGTATCTGCGTGCTTCGCAAGCCCAGTTTTCCTCAACATCGAGCGCTCCGAATTTACCAAATCCGTCAGCTGAGAACAAAATTTTATCTTTACTGTCGTATGCAACGATAACTTCCGGCCAATGAACCATAGGCGCAGTTACAAAGGTTAATTTATGCTTGCCAAGTTCGAGCGTTGCACCCTCTGCAACGACAACCTGACGCTCAGCAAAATCAGTACCAAAAAACTGTTTCATCATCGCAAAAGCCTTTGCAGAAGATACAATTTTAGCATCCGGATATTCATTGGCAAAGCTAATAATATTTGCCGAATGGTCGGGTTCCATATG
>JAZPZP010000009.1:0-10112 GCA_045544695.1 Eubacteriales bacterium
CTCTTTTCTTAGACTTTGCAAGATAACTGTCAAAAGATGTTTTTGGGGTATATCGCGTTGTTTCCCAATAATTTTTGTTATTCATATTTCTCACCTCCTTCCCAAAAACGTATGTTCGTTTCGCTTGTGATAACAAGTTTAACATATTAGTTTCTGATTGTCAAGCGTTTTTTTGTGCTAATTTTATGTAGAAATGCTAAAAGTCTTGTAACTGTGCGGAAAATTTGGGTTTCGCAAAGTATAACAATAATTTAATTTTGCACATAAAAAAAGACCGCTTTAGGCGGTCTTTTTTAAATTATCTGCAGTTGCAGTCGGTGTTATTCAGCTCGCAAGCGGAGTTTGGCGGGAAGAACTGCTCTACAGGGAACTTGATCTGGCGGAATAAGTCGCACGCGGAGTCGGATGAGCTATCCGTTGCGGCACATTCCTTGCTCGGCATACAGAAGTCGAAGCTCGGGATGAGAAGCTGTGAATCGCGCTCAAGGCGCACGATGCTAAACTGACCGAGGGTTACGAAAAGTCGCTTGCAGTCGCCTCCGACAACCAATTCATCACAGAAGCAGTCGTTTAAGAAGCTCGGGATTTCGCACGGGTCGTCACTGCATTTGCAGTCGCACGGCTCAACTAATTTCATACCGAGACAAATCGGGTCTACCGCTTCGACGATTGCGGTCGGCATATTATTTACATAATGGTTATTATTCTTCGAATTAAAGACTCTTACCGAGCCCTCGCTTCCGAAAAGAATAACGCGCTTGTCATATGTTGCAAGGCCAACT
This sequence comes from Eubacteriales bacterium, assembly GCA_045544695.1. Classification (GTDB taxonomy): domain Bacteria; phylum Bacillota; class Clostridia; order Oscillospirales; family JAAYXM01; genus RGIG7332. The sequence goes on from JAZPZP010000009.1 coordinate 783, forward strand.
ACCTCCTGCGGTCTTGCGCCGCAGCCATAAGCTTCGCCCACGATGCGATAGAAAAATCTCACGTCTACTGCGTAAAAGCCGCGGTTAAACGAGACCTCCTGCACATCAATGTAAGTTCCGATAAGCTCTGCACACTTACATTTTACACTCGATGCCGAATCAATTATCTCCTGGGATGCGCGTGTCGGATATACGCGGAGATCCTCAAGACACTCCTTTGCACGGCATGAGTCATAAATCTGGTTAGTATGGATGCAAACCGCCTCTGATGCCTTTGCATTGCAACCGTTTAACGGGCCCGGTGATACTTTATCACTCACTGAAAATTACCTCCTGATATTCTTTTTAGCCATTGGCTTCACTACCATTCTATGCTAAAGGGAAAATTTGGTGAAAACTTTTAAAACATATTGACAAATGTTCGGGTGATGACTATAATATTCTTACAATGTCTATACGAAAGGAGCGTGGTATCAATGACATTTGGAAATTTACGGGCAAGGCTCAGTGCGGTCGAAAAATGGGGTGAAGACTATAAAATATCCCTCATTTCCGACAAGAAAACGGCGGACGCACTCGGCGAGCTTTGCGGGGCAGAGCTTTGTCTTTTCGACGGAGCGGAGATTAACAGGACGGTGCTATTGTGGCTCTTACTTGAGCACTTGGCAGGTGAGGAAAGTGATGCCACCCGGCTTTTTGACAAGCTGCTCGACGAGTTATTCTCCAGAACAAGTAAGGAGGGCGAAATTAAATACTTATTCGACGCTTGGTATAGTTGAAAATTGAAAAACTTTGTGGTAAAATGTAACTAATGATTTTTTAGTGGTGGGAGTGTTTGTTTTTATGAACGAAAGAATCTCGATTCTCGGTGTCGGGTTTGACAATACTACTCTTGATGACGCGATTGATTTAGCGTATAGCTTTGCGCATTCCGACGGGAAGCATCGCATTGTTACACCGAATTCCGAAATCGTTTATATGGCCAGGAAGGATGAGCATTTAAAAGAGGTGCTTAATTCTTCATCCCTCGTTATTCCGGACGGAATCGGCGTCGTTTATGCCTCTAAAATACTTAGAACACCGCTTAAAACTAAAGTTGCAGGCATTGAGCTCGGCGAGGGTCTTATTAAGAAACTCGCCGACGGCTCTTGCGGAATTTTCTTTCTCGGCGCAAAGCCCGGCTTTGCCGAAAAGGCTGCCGAGAATTTGAGTAAAAAGTACCCGGGAATTGTCATTTCCGGAACACAGGACGGCTATTTTAAAGATGCGGATGCCGTTATTGAAAAGATTAATAATTCGGGCGCTAAGGTGCTTTTCGTGTGCTTAGGCGCTCCGAAGCAGGAAAAATGGATGGCGGAATATGCGGATAAATTAAACGTTTCCCTTATGCTCGGCCTCGGCGGCTCGCTCGATGTATTTGCAGGGGAAGTAAACCGCGCGCCGAAAATTTTCATTAAGCTCGGGCTTGAGTGGTTCTACCGCTTGATTCGCGAGCCGTGGAGAATTGGCAGAATGATGAATCTTCCGAAGTTTTTACTTACGGTTATCTTCAGAAAGGGGTAATTTTAATGGTAAAGGTTACTTTAATTGCGCACACTCCCGATCCCGATAAAACGATAGCTTGTGCCGCTAAGATGTGTTACAGCGCATCGGGTGCTGATGACATTATGGCAGGTCTTGAGGGCGAAAAGTGCGATAAATTTATCGATATGCTGCTCGATTTGGGGCACGAGAGTCCCTTCGAGCACGCAAGCTTTACCTTCGCAATCGAGGGCGTTTCACGTTCGCTCCTCGCTCAGATTACCAGACATAGAATTGCATCCTTCAGCGTTAAATCTCAGCGCTATGTTAAGGAGAATGACTTTACATTTATCACCCCGCCTGAGATTGAAAACAACCCCGAGGCAAAGGAAATTTATCTTCAGGCGATGCGCGAGGATGTAGAGCATTACAACCGCCTTTCGGAAATTTTATTTAAAAAGCATTATGATGAATTAATTAAAGAAGGTAAGGACGAAAAGGCAGCAAAACGCGCGGCTGAAAAGGCGGCTATTGAAGATGCGCGCTTTATTTTACCGAACGCTTGCGAGACAAAAATGATGGTTACGATGAACGTCCGCTCGCTCTGGAATTTCTTCCGTTTGCGCTGCTGTTCACGCGCGCAGTGGGAGATTAGAGCCCTCGCGGAAGAGATGCTTAAACTCTGCAAGGGCGTCGCGCCGAAATTGTTTGCGCACGCAGGCCCTGCTTGCGTTGCAGGCCCGTGCTCTGAGGGAAAAATGTCCTGCGGTAAGGCAAGTGTTATGCGAGAGAGGTTTTCAAAATGAACGGTAAAATTATAATTATCGAAGGAACGGACGCTTCGGGAAAATCAACTCAATTAAAAAAGCTTTGCGATGCGCTTGAAAAACACGGTAAAAGCTTTAAAACGGTCGCTTTTCCGAGATATTCCGAGGAGTCGTCAGCGCTCGTTCGCGCTTATTTAAACGGCGATTTCGGAAGTAATGCGGGAGATGTCAATGCTTATGCGGCATCAACCTTCTTTGCGGTTGACCGCTACGCATCATATAAGACCGACTGGAAGGAATATTATGAAAATGGCGGAATTTTAATTTTTGACCGCTACACAACTTCAAACGCAATTCACCAGGCGGCGAAGCTTTCTGAAAATGCGAGGGAAGAATACTTTCACTGGTTATTTGATTTTGAGTATCATCTGCTCGGACTCCCGGCACCTGATTTCGTTTTCTTCCTCGATATGCCGCCGGAATATGCGGCAAAATTACTCGAGGCGCGCGAAGGAAAGGTTATTGACATTCACGAAAAAGACGCGGTTTACCGCAGTGAATGCTACAAGACCGCAGCTTTAGCATCTGAACTTTTCGGTTGGGAGAGGATAAGCTGCGTTGAAAACGGAAATATTAAGTCAATCGAGACTATTCATAAGGAAATTATTTCAAAAGTTGAGGAATGTTTTTAAATGTTTAATTTCAGGCAGGTCTCACTCAGCGACCGCGAACTTATAAATAAATATGTAAGTAAAGTTAATTTCGGCACTACCGAGACCGCTTTTTTGGATCTTTTTATTTGGGCGGGAAATTATAACACCTGCATTGCCGAGGATGACGGAATTCTATACGGCAGAGTTGGAAAAGAAGGGGAATTTGCATACCTTTTCCCGATTGGCGATCTACAGCGTGCAATAAATACTCTTCTGGACATCGAGGGTGATTCTTTACGCTTTGTCGGCGTTACCGACGAGGCGAGGGTTAAAATTGAAAACACTTTCCCGGATAAGTTTGAGTTTATCGAGCAGAGAGATAATTTTGACTATGTTTATCTTTCCGAAAGTTTAATCAACTTACCCGGCAGGAAGCTTCATTCTAAGCGCACGAATATAAATAAGTTTTTAGCCTATACGGATGATTTTTCATTTGAGGAGATTAATGAAGGCAATATGGATGAGGTGCTTAAGTTTCAGAAAAAGTGGTTTTCCGATAACTTAGAGTCACACGGTGAGAGCTTAAATGCTGAAAATTGCGCTATACTTCGCGCGTTTCGCCACTTTGACGAGTTGGGTATCCGCGGAGGACTTCTCCGCGTTAACGGTGAAGTTTCAGCTTATTCGCTCGGAACTCCTATAAATTCCGAGTATTATTTAATCTCGGTAGAGAAGGGCAATACCGAAATTCCCGGTATTTATCAGATGATAAATAAAATGTACGCCGAGCATTTCTGTAAAAATTATAAGTATATAAACCGCGAAGAGGATATGGGAAACGAGGGTCTTCGATCAGCCAAACTCTCTTACCGCCCTGAATTTCTCATCAAAAAGTACGAGGTTTTGGTTAAATGATTGGTTTTGCGAGAAAAATTGATATTCCCGATATGAAAGAGCTGTGGCGTGAGTGCTTTAACGAAGATGGCGACTTTTTCTTCGAGCGGATGTTTGAGCGCGCGCTTGTTTATGACGACGGAAGAATGCGGGCGATGCTCCACATTTTGGAGTATACCTGTCTCGGCAAAAAGGTCTTTTACCTCTATGGTATCGGAACGGCAAAGGTGCGTCGTGGCGAGGGTCTTGCGGGAAAGCTTATCAACTACGCAATTGAGCTTGCAAAGAATGAGGGCGTTTCATTTTTGATGCTCGTCCCGCAGGAGGAGTCTCTGTTTAAATATTATAGGCGTTTCGGCTTTGAAAAGCTCTGCAAAAGATCCCTTCCAAAGAATTTTGCGTTTAATATGAGAAGGGCAAATAAGTCTGATATTTTTAGACTTAATATGTTTTATGAAGAAAAATGCAAAGGAAAAGTTCATTTAACGCGAGAAAATAAAGAATGGGAAATTATCCTCGATGAGGGCTATGAGGTATACATATCCGATGAGGGGTATGTCATAAAAGCAGGGGGGAAAATTCTCGAAACCAACCTTCCTTGCAAATATGAAGAAAAAACAGATTACGCCGCTTTTTTGAACCTTTCCACTATGAATTTAAGCGACGGATATTTTAATATTTTACACGATTGAGGTGTTTTTTATGGTATATGCACTCGTTGAAAACGGCTTTGAGGAATCTGAGCTTTTAGTTCCTGTTGACATTTTGCGTCGCGGCGGTGTTGAGGTGTGCCTTGTTGGCGTTTCCGAAAAAACTCCTGCTTCTACAAGAAATGTTAAGCTTGTTGCCGATAAAACCTTCGATGAGGTGGATTTCTCCGACATGGAGATGCTTTTCTTACCGGGCGGTCAGCCGGGCGTTGACAACTTAAAAGCTAATCCGCGCGTTATGGAATTAATTAAAAATTCCGCCGGACATATGCCGATTGGCGCAATTTGTGCTGCACCAATTCTTCTCGGCTCACTCGGGCTTTTAAAGGGAAGACGCGCGACCTGCTATCCCGGTTGCGAAGGGGAGCTTCATGGCGCTACCTACGACAGCAAAAACGTCATCGTTGATGGCTCGTACATCACAGGTAAGGCGGCAGGTGCGGCATTTGAATTTGGCTTTACGCTCCTTGCAACGCTCAAGGGTACCGAGGTTGCCGAAAGGGTTGCGAGCAGTATTTACTACAAGGTGAGTTATCGTGGATAAAGGTGCAGTAAGGCGCGAAATTATAGAAAAGCTTAAAAATATGACGGATGAAGAAAAAAGTCATTCAAATGACATAATATTTAAAAAACTCTCGGAATTGCCTGAGTTTTTCTCTTCAAAAGTTATATTTTTATACATAAGCGTCGGCGATGAGGCGGACACTGTGCGTCTCTTTAACTTATCCCTTGAAATGGGTAAGCGCGTTTGTATTCCGAAATGTGAGGGAAAGGGCATTATGCGCGCGATTGAAGTTTTTGGGAAAGACGATTTAATTCCCGATAAGTACGGAATTCCCTCAGCTGAGGGTGAAGAAATTTCGCCTTGTGATATCGATTTTGCAATCGTTCCTGCGGTTGCGTTTGAAAAATCGGGTAAGCGTCTCGGGCGAGGCGGCGGATATTACGACAGGTTTCTTGAAAATTTGGATGCCTTTACCGTCGGTATTTGCCACCCGTGTCAGATTCTCGATGAAATTCAGACGGAAAAGCACGACGTTCCCGTTAATTTAGTAATAAGCGGGGAGTAAAAACTCCCCACCCGTTACCAGACATTAAATACAAGGATGATTGCGAGGATTATAAGTATAATCCAGCACCAGTTATCACCAAAATCACAGCAGTTGTTTCCACACATTTTATCTCTCACCTCCTGCTTTATAATATGCGGCAGGGGGAGAAGTGACACAGAGGAGGAAAAAATATGAGCGATATGGGTAGCACCCGTAAAATTCCGCAGGTGCGGAGAAAAAAGAAAAAGAAGGGTAATATGACACCGAAAATGGTCTATTGGCTTTTCATTCTCGGCGTTTCTATGTTGCTCTCTGCCGTTTTTATCAGCACGGTAAACGAGGTGTTCGCTCTGCAGTATACTGACGAGCAGGTTACCTTTTCTCTGCCGGAGGGCGCAACTCTTTCCGATGCAACCAAGGCACTCAAAGAGGTTGACCTTATATCTAACCGTGCGCTCTTTTCTGCTTTCTTTAAACTTACCTCCAAGGGTAAGCCGATAAGATCCGGCGATTTTACCGCGAATATGAGCTACGATTACCGCTCGCTTACCAAGATGCTTACGCGTAAGGTTACCTCCCGCGAGACCGTGCGTGTCACAATCCCCGAGGGTTATGAGATTAAGCAGATTATCGAGCTTTTGGTTAAAAAAGGCGTGTGTGAAGAGGATGAGCTTAAGGAATGTCTTAAAAACGGCGACTTTGAGTATGACTTCTTAAAGGGTATCAAAAAAGGCTCATTAACTCGTCTTGAAGGCTATTTATACCCCGATACCTATGAGTTCTATGTCGGCGATAAGCCTGAAAATGCCATAAAGAAGTTCCTTAACAACTTCGATGATAAATTTACCGCTACTATGGCTGAAAGGGCGAAAAAACTCGGATTTTCAACTCATGAGCTTATTACACTTGCTTCCATCATTGAGCGCGAGGCGACAAGCTCTGACCGTGAGATTATTTCATCGGTTTTCCATAACCGACTTGATTCAAAATCATATCCGTATTTAGAATCCTGCGCGACCGTTCAGTATATTTTAGGTGAGCGCAAGGAGAGAATTACGATTGCGGATACCGAGATTGATAACCCATATAACACCTATGAAAATAAAGGTCTTCCGCCGGGTCCGATTGCAAGTCCGGGACTTGCTGCCATTGAGGCTGCTCTCTATCCTGCGGATACCGACTACCTTTTCTTTGCGGTTTCCGAAGAGGGAAAGCACAGCTTCTCTAAAACTTATGAGGAGCATCTTAAGCAGTCAAATATCAACCCGAAATAGCGAGGTAAGTTATGTTGAAACCTGAGATTTTATCTCCTGCAGGCGACTTTTCGCGCCTTCAATTTGCAATTCAATACGGTGCCGATGCGGTCTATCTCGCAGGCAATGAGTTCGGTATGCGTACAGCTTCAAAAAATTTTGACGATGACGAACTTAAATTGGCGGTAAAATATGCTCACGAGCGCGGTGTTAAGGTTTATGTTACGCTTAATACTATGCCGAGAAGCAATGAAATTGAGCGTCTTCCGCGCTTTATCGAAAAGCTTTCGGAATTTGGCGTCGATGCGGTTATCGTTGCGGATATCGGCGTTATGAAGCTCGTGCAGCGCCACGCGCCTAAGATGTCAATCCATATCAGTACGCAAACGAGTATCGTAAACTATATGAGTGCGCGCGAGTGGTACAATATGGGCGCTGACCGAATCGTCTTAGCGCGCGAATTGTCGCTCGATGAGATTATTACTATCAGGCAGAAAACCGATCCGAAGCTCGAAATTGAGGCTTTCGTTCACGGTGCTATGTGCATTTCATATTCGGGCAGATGCTTGCTCTCTAACTTTATGACAGCGAGAGATGCAAACCGCGGCAACTGCGCGCAGTCGTGCCGCTGGAAGTATGCGCTTATGGAAGAAAAGCGACCGGGCGAGTATTTCCCGGTTTTTGAGGATGGCGAGACATTTATTTTAAACTCGAAGGATATGTGTATGATTTCATACATTCCCGAGCTTGTTCGTGCGGGTATCTCGAGCTTTAAAATCGAGGGCAGAGTGAAAACCGAGTATTATAACGCAACGGTTACCAATGCCTACCGCATGGCGCTCGATTCATATTTTGAAAATCCGGAGAGCTGGGACCCGAAGGGAATTTGGCTTTCGGAAGTACAGAAAGTAAGCCACAGAGAGTATTACACGGGCTTTTACTTTAATGAGGGTATGGGGCAGCACTACGGCGATTCTACCTACATCCGTGATTGGGATATTATCGGCATCGTCGAGGAGTGCGACGAGGACGGAAATGCTGTTATTACAATGAAAAACCGCTTCTCCGTCGGCGATAAAATGGAGCTTTTCAGACCGAAACTAAAACCGATTGAATTTACCGTTGACAGAATGAAAAATGACAAGGATGAGGAGATTGAAGTCGCCCCGCATCCGCAGATGTTAGTTAAATTAAAGCTTCCGGCGGCGGCACCAGTAGGTGCGTTTTTAAGGCGTGAGTGTCAATGAGACGCGAGGTAGAGTATATCGTTCCCGTCGAGCGAGATGGGGTTCTTCTGCGCGAAATTCTGCGCCGTGAGGTAGGGATTTCTGCTTCTCTTTTGCGCCGTATGAAGCAGATGGAGAACTCAATTTTAAAAAATGATGTTCCTGCTTTCGTCACAGTTCCCGTGCGCGCAGGTGATGTATTAAAGCTCGTCCTCGAGGAAGAGGAGGGGAGCGACGGCGTCGTTCCGACCGAAGGAAAACTCGATATCTATTTCGAAAACGAGGATGTGCTTGTGGTTTCAAAGCCCGCTGATATGTCGGTTCATCCGTCACACGGGCATTTTACGACCTCACTTGCGAATATCGTGGTTTACCACTATAATACTCTCGGGCATAAGTTTATTTTCAGACCTGTAAACCGCTTGGATCGCGGTACTTCAGGCCTTATGGCGATCGCGAAAAACGCCTACGCACATTCTTTTTTTACCGATATGATTAAAAATGGGAGCTTTACGCGTGAGTACCTCGCGATTTGTGAGGGTGTGCCGAAGGATAAAAAGGGTACGATTGACGCACCGATTGCACGCAAAGACGGCTCGACGATTGAGAGAATGGTGTCACTTGATGGCAAGAGGGCGGTTACGCATTACGAAGTACTTGAGGAAAGATGCGGTCGCGCGCTCGTTAAGCTTAAGCTGGATACCGGCAGGACGCATCAGATACGAGTTCATATGGCGCATATCGGCACACCGCTTGTCGGCGATTTTCTCTATGGCGCTGAAATTTCTGATTTTCCGCGTGTTGCGCTACATTCCCATACGCTTAAAACACCGCTTCCGTTCTGTAATGATAGCGTGTCACTTAAGAGTGAGATGCCGCAGGATATGAGCGAAAAATTTTACGGATAAATTTTGCAAAAACCCTTGACATTTACTTAAAAACCTTGTATAATCTAAAACTGTGCTTAGGAAAAAATAAGCACAGTTAAGTATCGAGATGTGGCTCAGTTTGGTAGCTTTGAGCTCGACCGCTGCCGGTGGCAGATGAAGGGAGAGCGAAAAGGCGCCGCGGTCGAAAAAAGTTAAAACTTTTTTCGGGCACCGCAAGAGTAAGCTGCTTAAGCAGCGCTTTTATGAGAAGTCGCGGCGGATATGTAAGTTTTTTAAAGTAAATATTTCGAGATGTGGCTCAGTTTGGTAGAGCGCTGCGTTCGGGACGCAGAGGCCGCAGGTTCAAGTCCTGTCATCTCGACCA
>JAZPZP010000010.1:0-13445 GCA_045544695.1 Eubacteriales bacterium
ATTTTAACACAAGTTTTTTGATTTGTGAACAGGAAATTCGTTAAATATTTGACAAAAATATACATAGCATTATTAACTGACTTGTTAATATAAACAAAAAAGAGCGGGAATTCCCGCTCTTTCCTACTTTAGCTTCTTTAATTTATTGTACGGTATAACCTTTTCATAAGCAGGTAACATACCGATTTTATCAGGCGTCTGTGCTTTAAGCTGGTATAGCACTTGTCCCGGAAAATGATTTCCCTCAACGAGAATTGGTCCATCGGGCGTTGATGCTAAGTCCCAACCAACATATTTTACCGTTTCAACACGCATCGCTGCCTTTTTCGCAAGCGACAAACACTGCTCCCAATTCGGCATTTTAAATCCGTCAAAAGCTATATTTGTATCCGGGTGAATGTGATAAACGTTTCCTGCATTGTCAACCGCAGGATTATGTATAACACCTGTTTCAATGTCAATCGGCACGGTCATACCGCCCGCAACAAAGTTATCAACAACACTACCCGCTCTGCCACAACGAAGCCCTGCAAAAACGATGTGCGGAACATTATCCTTTACAATCGTTACAATACGAATCGTGTTGATTGCCGACGGATTAAGCGTGCTAACAGTCGGATGCTGTTGAATTACCTCTTCCAAAAGAGTCTGCCCCGATGCTTTAAAGCCATCATAAAGTACTTTTAAATCTTCACCTTCCGAGTTTATCTTCTCGATATTCTTACCGCAAATTCCGTCAAACGGCTTCGCCATAAAGGTCGGATGCTTTTCCGCAAAGACTTTGAATTCATCAAACGACGCGACGGTTAAATCAATAAAATCGCGCGCGGTTTCTTCACGGAAGGTGTTTAGGAATTTAATTTTATTTTCAAAATAGTCCCAATCGCGCTTTAAGTTAAGAGCCGCAACATAGCGGTTATTTTTACCTGCGGTAAGCACGGTTTTGCGCTGTTTTGCGTTCATATCGTACATACCGTAAATAACATATTCGATATATCCCGCCTGATAGCGGATGCCGCAGTTGATCATATCAAGGAAAATAAGAAATTTAGACTTGCCACTTCGCTCATGTGCCTCATCAATTCTGCCACGCATACCGCTTAGATTAAGCTTCGATATTCGTCTCATCAAATAAGTAAGTTTAGACATACTTAGCCTCCGAAATTAAAATGCATTCTCAAAAACTTCAACTATTTTGTCATAGTCAAGCTCAATTAAGCTGTTAACCACTCTTGTTTTACCAAAAGTACAAAGCTCAGCGAGACGAAAAATTGCTTCTTTCGGAACACCAAATTCCGAAATTTTCTGCGGCATACCAATTTCCTTAAAGAAGTCGGAAAGCGCATCAATTCCGAGAATCGCCGCCTTTTCATCATCTTTTTCGCTAATGTTGAAAACAGCTCTTGCAAGATTTGCAAAACGCTTCGGATTTTTCTTGCACGCAAGACGCGCCCACGCAGGGAAAAGCACTGCGAGTCCCGCACCGTGTGCAACTTCATCATATTCACCGCTGAGTGCATGTTCAAGCTGATGCACCGCAAGTGCATTCATTCTGCCGCAGCTTGTAAGGTCGTTATGTGAGAGTGAAGATGCCCACATAATCGTTGCACGCGCATCGTAATTCTCCGGCTCATTTATAACAACTTTTCCCGCCTCGTAAACGGACTTCAAAATGCTTTCGGCAATTCTGTCTGTAAGCGGAGTGTCAGGACAAACTGTAAAATATCTTTCAAGTGTGTGCATCATAATGTCAACAATACCACACGCGGTCTGATATTTACTTACTGAGAATGTAAGCTCAGGATTTAAAATCGAGAATAAGCAGCGGTTATAGTCACAGGACATTCCGCGCTTCATATTAAGCTCCATATTAGTAATAACGCAGGACGCACTCATTTCACTTCCTGCCGCTGAATGGGTTAAAATACAAGCAACCGGAAGCGCACCTTTTGATACCGCCTTACGCTCAAATAAATCCCAGACGTCACCATCGTATAAAACACCATTTGCGGTAGCCTTTGATGAATCGAGAACACTTCCGCCACCGACGGAAAGAATAAGTTCAACGCCCTCGCGTCTCGCTACCTCAATCGCTTTATAAACAAAAGAAAGCTTCGGATTCGGCTCAACGCCACCCATTTCAACAACTTCAATTCCCGCATTTTTAAGCGAGGTCATAACCGTGTCATAAAGACCGGATTTTTTAATACTTGACATACCGTACTGCATCATTATTTTCTTAAAGCCGTAGCCTTTGATTATCTCTCCGACTTCCTTTTCCTTACCTTTTCCAAAATACACCTTACTCGGCGTGTAATACGTAAAATCAAGCATACTAATTCTCCTTATTTATTCTATAATTAGTATTTTACCATAAGCAATCAAAAAATACAATTAAAAGCTTGCCATTTTATACATATGATTCAGCGGTCCCGAGCCGTTACCCAAATTAAGCTTTGCAGAAAGTGCGCCGGTTATGTATTCTTTCGCTTTAATTACCGCATCATAAAGCTCATAACCAAGCGCTAAATTAGATGCAATTGCAGACGATAGTGTACAGCCCGTTCCGTGATTATTCGGGTTATCTATTTTTTTACCACATAGCCAATTAATTTCACCGTTATGTATAAGCAAATCATCCGCGCTATCCTCAAGATGACCGCCTTTCAGAAGCACCGAGCAGCCATATTTTTCATAAAGAAATTTTCCCGCACGCTCCATATCCTCTTTATTTTCAATTTTCATATCACAAAGCTCGCGCGCCTCGGATAAATTCGGCGTAATAAGAGTCGCCATCGGAAAAAGCTTTTTAACAAGGCTCATAACCGCATCCGATTTCATAAGCTTTGATCCGCTCGTCGCGACCATAACAGGATCTAAAACTATGTTTTTTGCATCGTAATATTTAAGCCTTTCTGCTATCACTTCCACGAGAGATGCGCTCGATACCATTCCGATTTTTACCGCATCGGGCACAATATCCGTAAATACCGCATCAATTTGCGCTTTCAAAAATTCGGGTGTTACTTCAAAAATCCCCGTTACACCCATTGTATTCTGCGCGGTAAGTGCGCTTATCGCGCTCATCGCATATACGCCGTGCGCGCACATTGTTTTTATATCCGCCTGAATTCCGGCACCTCCCGAGGAGTCCGAGCCTGCAATCGTTAAAACTTTTTTCATAGTTTAATCTCCTTAAGTCTAAGAGCTGCCTTACGAGGATCATCCGCTTTCATAATAGCAGACACCACGCAAATTCCCGCAATAGGAATTCCCTTTAATACACTTACATTCTCTGCATTTAATCCCCCAATTGCATTAACGGGAATCGGCACCGCCTTACATATCGCATCAAGTGTTTCCGTTGATGTCAGAATTGTTTTCACCTTCGTTGTAGTGGGGTAAATTGCACCTACCCCGAGATAGTCAGCGCCCTCTCTATATACAGAAACTGCTCGCTCTACCGTTTTTGCAGTAGCACCGATTATTTTATCTTTTCCCATAATTTTTCGCGCAGTTGCAATATCCATATCATCAGCACCTAAATGTACGCCCTCTGCATCAATCGCGAGCGCTACGTCCACTCTGTCATCAATCAGCAACGGAACGTTATATTTTTTTGTTATATCGTGGACCTTTTCCGCAAGTTCAATGTATTCCTTTGTGCTTTTATTTTTTTCGCGCAGCTGAATTAAAGTGACACCACCACGGAGCGCTTCTTCAACTATTCTTAAAAACTCTTTCTCATCAAAACCGCTACTGTCGGTTATAAAATAAAGGCTCGTGTCAAGCTTCATATTTTTCAACTCTTTTCATATCAGATATTTTTTCATCGGTTAAATTTCTAAGACTATCGATTAAGTTCATTTCAAAATGTTCTATCCCGCTCTCCTCGCCGCAAATTCCAAATCCCGCGCAAGATAAAACCGCCGCCTCAAGTGGCGAAGTTACAGAAAGAGCACACGCGCAAAACATTCCTAACATACATCCCGTACCTGTCGTCTCGCCCATTCGCGCTACTCCGTTTTTAATTTTAAAAAGCACTTTTCCGTCGGTTACAATATCAACCTTGCCGCTTGCTAAAATAACGGTATTGTATTTTTTTGCAAGCGCTATTGCGTTTAATACCGCCTTCTCTTCCGTTATGTTTTCCGCATCAACTCCGCGCGTTCTGTGGTTTCCTGCAAGCGCTGATATTTCGGAATAATTTCCTTTAATTATTTCGGGTACGCGCTTTTTAATCAGTCTCCTTGCCAGTTTAAATCGAAGAGATGAGCACGAAACCCCGACAACATCAAGAACACACTTCTTTTTAACCTTAATCATTTTAAGCGCGGATTTTATTCTCGCATCGGTAATGTTACCCAGATTAATCAACAGCGCATCTGCACGATTTGCAATTTCCGACACCTCGCGCGGATGCTCAGCCATAATTGGCCGAGCACCAAGCGCGAGAGTTAAGTTCGCGCACAAATTTATCGAAATGGGATTTGTAATCGCGTGGATAAGCGGAGATTTTCTGCGAATTTCGCTTATCATAAAATTCCTCCCTATTCAAATCTTTTACTACCGAGTTTTTCCTGGAATTCTGAAAGCTTTCCAATACTGCGAAGCTTTCGAAGGAATATGTAAGCAATGCTTCCGCCGATAAGTGTACCGCCGATAAACGACGGAACATAGAAGAACGCAGTAAGCCCCTCTTTCCCCCAGAAAAAGGTCATAACCGGATAAGATGCAATCGCACCGATAATACCTGTACCGATAACCTCACCGAGGACTGCAAGTAACAGATTTCCTTTGGATGCGCGGTAAAATATACCCGAAAGCGTTGCGCCGAAAACAGCACCAGTAAGTGCAATCGGCGGAATTCCCATAAGCGACATTCTTATAATTCCAATTAAAGTCGCACAGAGCAGTGCTTCCCACGGGCCTAACAGCACCGCGCCGGTGATGTTTATAAGAAGCGCCATCGGGCACATTCCCTCAACGCGCAAAATCGGAGATATTACAACTCCGATTGCCACCAGCACCGCTAAAACCACAAGTCGTAAAAGTCTTTTTTTATTCATTTGTTTTTCCTCTTTTCGTAAATAATTACGAAAGAAAATTCCTTTCGCACGGTCGAGAATCACTTTTCTCCTCTCACCCCGAAACACGGGTTCCCATCGCAAAATATTTAAAGATATCAGGCGCTCCCCTGTATCCTTATAAACCTCCTTTCTGCAAAAAATAAAACGGATAAGCCTGATTAAGACTTATCCGTTAAAAGCAAAGCTATGACTTCCTACGGCGGCATTATCCGCATCAGGTGAAGCCGAGGTGAGTCGAACACCACAAGGTTTTTTAATACAAATTTCGCGCAAATACTGCGGAAATTTCCGTAAATATACGTCAGTATTCTTTACAGAAATTTTCTTGTCTTTCATCAAAATTTGTTATTCAAAAACTTCCCAACCTTAAACGAAGAGAAATTTAGTGCAATTCCGTCTTGGAAGACGAAGATAGGCTCGCGCCTTTCGAGGAGGACAAGGCAGAATTGTGCAAATTAATCAAGTTTAAGGCTTGTGGGGTTTGACTCATCTCGGCTTTAAGGGTCGAAGTTTTATACTTCCTCTCAGCCCGACACATCGAGCTCCCCTGTATTTAATTTTATTAAATTATACTCGTGTAAATTTAAAATGTCAACTATTTTATAACTGTATAGCCCTGCGCTTCAACCGTGCTTGCCAAAAGCTCGTCAGAAACTTCCTTTGAAAGCTTAACTGTTGCAATATTTTCAGCGTGATTCAGAATTGCTTCAATAACGCCATCGAGTTCTTCAAGCGCCTTTTTAACTCTTGCTTCACAGTGTGGGCACATCATACCCTCAATTTTAATTACCTTTTCCATCGTTTTTGCCGCCTTTCGTTTAATTTTTCTGTCATTTTTTGAATTTCTTATATTAAATAAATTAAGCCTTAACGCATTTGTCACAACGCAAAAGCTTGATAAGCTCATCGCTGCCGCACCAAACATCGGATTCAGCGTAATGCCGAAAGCACTCCACACTCCCGCTGCAAGCGGAATTCCGATAACATTATAAATAAACGCCCAGAATAAATTTTCATATATATTTTTAAGTGTCTTACGGCTGAGTCTTATAGCCGCCGCAACATCGGAAAGCTTGTTATTTACCAAAACAATATCGGCAGCATCAATTGCAACATCCGTACCTGCACCGATTGCAATTCCGATATCTGCCGCGGTTAGAGCCGGAGCATCATTTATTCCGTCGCCCACCATTATAACTCTACCCTCGGATTTAAGCTTTTGAACCGCCGCTGTCTTACCATCCGGAAGAACACCGGAGATAACCTCATCTATTCCGACTTTTTTAGCTATCGCACGCGCAACCAATTCGTTATCACCCGTAATCATAACAGGGCGGATTCCCATATTTTTAAGCTCATTAATCGCAGAAACACTATCTTCTTTAACCTCATCCGAGACCGCAATAATTCCGACCAATATATCGTTCTTGCTAAAGAAAAGTGGTGTCTTTCCATCGTTTGAAAGCTTATCTGCAATTTCCTTTACATCCGAAGAAACATTTGCAACAAATTTCGCATTACCGCCGCAAAGTGTTTCTCCATTTATCTTTCCGCGCACACCATTTCCTGCAAGCACTTCAAAATCTTCAATTTCAGAAAGTGCTATTTTTTCTTCTTCCGCCTTTAATACAATGGCTCGTGCGAGCGGATGCTCACTTTTTACTTCGAGAGAATACGCAAGCGATAAAAGCTCATTCTTTTCGACGTTTATTGGAATAACATCGGTCACAGTCGGGACACCTTTAGTTATCGTTCCCGTCTTGTCAAGCGCTGCTATTGCGCTTTTCCCTGTCGCTTCAAGTGACGTCGCGTTTTTAAATAAAATTCCGTTTTTCGCGCCAACGCCGTTTCCTACCATTATTGCAACCGGTGTCGCTAAACCCAACGCACACGGACAGCTTATCACAAGCACTGAAATTGCTCGTGCAAGCGAAAATCCAAAGCTTTTGCCCAAAATAATCCACACAATCAAAGTAACGATTGCAATTCCAATCACCGTAGGAACAAAAATACCCGAAACCCTGTCCGCAACCTTTGCAATCGGCGCTTTGGAAGCAGACGCGTCACTGACCATTTTTATAATCTGCGAAAGAGTTGTATCTTCACCGACGCGCGTCGCCTCGCATTTCAAGTATCCGTTTTCAACAAAACTTGCGGTGGAAACGCTGTCTCCAACTGATTTGTCAACTGGTATGCTCTCACCCGTGAGTGACGATTCATTAACTGCTGAAAAGCCTTCTGTAACAATGCCGTCAGCAGGGATAGATGCTCCCGCCTTTACGATAAATATATCGCCCTTTTTAACTTCGCTTGCAGGGATTTCAACTTCCGTTCCATCTTTTAAAACTACCGCTGTTTTAGGCGCTAAGTTGAGAAGAGCTTTAATCGCATTTGTCGTTTTGCCCTTAGAGCGAGCCTCTAGCATTTTACCTACGGTTATAAGTGTTAAAATCATCGCTGCCGACTCGAAATAAAACTCGTGCAAATAATGCTTTGCGTGCATTGTGTCAACAGTAGTCATAGCAAAAAGCGCATATAAGCTATATGCAAATGCAGCGCCTGAGCCGAGCGCTACAAGAGTATCCATATTCGGCGCTTTGTTAAGTATTCCACGCAATCCGCTTATGAAAAACTTTTTATTTATCACCATAATTATTATAGTGAGAAGCATCTGTAAAATTCCATTGGCGATCGGATTACTCTCTAATGGATTCGGAAGTCCCATCATAGGCCCCATTGAAAAAAACATAAGAGCTACGAGGAAAACAATTGAAAAAATAAGTCTTTTTTTAAGATGAGTTGTTTCGCTATCTTCGCTTTTTTTATCTTTTCCCTGACGAACTCCGTATCCTGCCTTTTCAACTGCGGCAATTATTCTTTCGTCCGTAGCCTCGCCTTCAACCGTCATCGTGTTCATAAGAAGATTAACAGAACAGGAAGTAACGCCAGAGACCTCGCCCACCGCCTTCTCAACGCGCGCTGAGCAGGCGGCACAAGTCATTCCCGTTACATCAAATTTTCGCATTTTCTCACCTCATCAACTTCTGCAGTGTGCTGACAAGCTCGGAAACCGTTTCCTCTTTCCCGTTTTTTATATCGTCGCACACGCAGGTCTTTATATGATTTGCAAGAAGCTCCTTGTTAAACGCATTAAGCGCTGCATTTATCGCAGAAACTTGTATTAAAATATCCGGGCAATATGCGCTCTCTTCAACCATTTTTTTAATTCCCCGCACCTGACCTTCAATTCTGTTTAACCTGTTAATGAGCTTTTTGTATTCGTTTTCATCGCGTACTTTTTTACGCTCACAGCAAGTATTTCCCATAATTGCACCACCAAACAAAAATATACCCCATGAGGGTATATTTATTATAGCGTATTTAATTTAATTCTGTCAAGAGCTCTTTAGCACGGCTAAGCAAAACCTCCCGCTCATTTTTGATTTTTTCTTCGCAAAGCTGATTTGAAAGTTTTTCAAGTATCGTGCCTATCTTCGAGCCGCTGATGCCAAGCTGAATAAGCTCCTGACCGCCTATTTGCAAATCTTCTATGCCAAATCTCTCATTCTGAATACTTTTATATTCCAACACAAGTTCTTTATCGCAGTTATTGAGAAGAAGATAAATTTCGCCGTCACTCTTAAGATCACGCACAAGATAGCGGATATTTTTAAAGTTGTAGCCTAAAATATTTTTAACTCGCGTCTCAGTTTTTTTAGGTAAACGAAGCGTCTTTAAATTTTCGGGCGAATTTTTAAATACCGCGCAAAGTCTTGCCACCTCGTCACGCGGCATAAAATTCACATTATGTGAATTTATTTTATATGGAAAAATGAATTTTAATATTTCCTCGCCATCTTCTAAAACCCGTTCGGCAGCAGTACCGCAAATTAGCTTTAAAAACTCCGTCGTTATGCGCTCTTTTGCAATTTCGCAAAGTGTTGGTGCTTTTGCCAATGCTGCCTCAAAGGTCTTTACCTCTATGTTAAAATCAAGCGTTGCTGCAAAGCGCAGAGCGCGGAGTATTCTGAGTGCATCTTCCTCGAAACGAACAGTTGGTTCACCCACCGCGGAAATAGTTTTATACGCAATATCCTGCATACCGCAAAATGGGTCAATTAAGCCATCACTCGGCGAGTATGCAATTGCGTTCATTTTAAAATCGCGACGAGCAAGGTCTTCTTTAATGTCCGTTACAAATTCAACCTCATTCGGACGTCTGTGGTCCTCATAATCGCCATCGGTTCTGAAGGTTGTTATTTCAAACGGCTCACCCTTATAGATAACGGTAACCGTGCCATGCTGAAGCCCTGTCGGTATCGTTGTAAAATCTTGAAAAACCTCAAGCGTTTCATCCGGTTTTGCGGAAGTTGTAATATCCCAATCCCCCGGAGTTTTATCCATAAGCAAATCACGAACACAGCCGCCGACAACATATGCACTAAAACCGTGTTCATTTAATTTTGAAATTAAATATTCAGCCTTTGGTGAAATTTGCATTTTTGCCACACCTCAATTATATTTTATCATAAAAAATTAAATGTGTATATAAATTTTATATTCGGCAATAATAAGCTTGAAATCAAAATATGGAGGTAATTTAATATGAATAAGTCAAATCCGAGTATCAAGTGCAGCGTAAAGCAGTGTGAGTACCACAGCGAAAATGAAAACTACTGTACCTTAAATTCAATCAAGGTCGGTACCCACGAAGCTAACCCGACAATGCCGCAATGCACCGATTGCGAATCCTTTGTTAAAAAAACCTGCTGTTAGACTTTCTTGGGCTCTCGATATGAGAGCCCGTCTTTTTTATAAAAATGTTGCTTTTCTCAAAAAAATATGTTAAATTATATTATATAAGAAACTATTTACAGAGGGGATTTTTATGTTTGGAAAAAGACTTCATCAAATCCGCAAGGAACGCGGCATAACTTTAGAAGAGCTTGCAAATAAACACAATGAAATATTCGGCGGTGGCCTCAATAAAGGCACTCTTTCGAAATATGAAAACGGAAAGCAAGAGCCTGTTGTTTCAACCGTTTCAAATATTGCAAAAATTTTAGATGTTTCAACAGACTATTTACTCGGCACAAGCGATTCACCTTACCTTCCGGCATCCGATGATGACGGAAAGCTTTATGTTACAATAAATAATCGCGACGGAAAGCCGGTTAAAATTTCGTTAACCCCCGAGCAGCTTGACCGCGCTCAGAAAGCACTTGAGCTCATTATTCCCGAAGCAATCAAAGATTACTTAGGATAAAATACATATGCACCTGCTTCTCAGGTGCATTTTTCTTTACAAATCTCTTGTAAAGGTGGTTCATTTGTGATATAATTGAATGAATAATTTGTAGAATGGCGGTGAAGCGGGATGCAAAGTGTTACAAGCGTTGCGGTTGGCGATATTCTGGAAATGAAAAAGCCACACCCCTGCGGCTCTAAAACCTGGGAGGTTCTCCGTATTGGAGTAGATTTTCGTCTCCGTTGCACCGGCTGTAAACACGAAATGATGATCGCGCGCGTGCGTGCGCTTAAGTCAGCGCGAAAAATCATTCGTGACGGCAATGTTATTTCTTTGTAGGAGAAAGGAGTTTTTTCTATGATTTCTGAAAATATATCAAATGTTGCTACTCGTCTTCGCGAGCTCCGCGAAGTGTGCGGATATTCCATCGAATTGCTCGCAAAAGAAATTTCCGTCGATGTGAACACTTACAGACAGTATGAGCAGGACGGTCGTGATATTCCGATAAGCGTAATTTTTGCGGTTGCAAATCTTTTCCAGGTCGACTTTAACGAAATTTTAACAGGCAGCAGCGGTAAGCTCAGCACCTATCATGTTGTTCGCACAGGCGACGGTAAGCCGGTCGATCGCGCTCCGGGTTATTCTTATTCAGACCTTGCGTTCCGCTATTCACATAAGATTATGCAGCCTCTTTTGGTATCTCTCGATCCGACTGATGAAAAACCTCATCTTATGACACATAAGGGCGAGGAATTCAATTATGTACTCGAAGGCTCAATTGCCGTTGTTTTCGGTGACCGCGAAATCATCTTAAACGCCGGTGACAGCATTTACTTCAACAGTTCTCTGCCACATGGTCAGAAATGCTCAGGCGATAAGCGCGCAACCTTTCTTACCATGATTGCAGAATAATAAAGGAGACAACCTGATGTTACTTAATCGCTATTTACCGCGTATTGAGTTTGACTCATACGAGGACTTTAAAGAAAATTATTCCGTTAATATTCCTGATAACTTCAACTTTGGATACGATGTAGTTGATGCCTGGGCTGAGGCTGAGCCTGAGAAGAAGGCACTTGTCTGGTGTGATGATCACGGTAATGAAAAAACTCTTACATTTACCGATATCTCTCGACTTTCAAATAAAGTGGCTAATTTCTTGCGCTCAAAGGGAGTAAAAAAAGGCTCTGTCGTTATGCTCATCCTTCGTCGCCGTTGGGAATATTGGGTATGCGCTACTGCAATTCACAAGCTTGGCGCAATTCTTATCCCGGGTTCATTACAGCTCACTAAAAAGGACCTTGTCTATCGTGCAGATGCAGCAAAGATTGAAATGGTAATCTGCGTTAACGATAACTTCGTAATTGATCAGGTCGAGCTTGCAATGAAGGAAACCGATACAATTAAAAACCGTGTTTTAGTTGATGCAACCCGCGAAGGTTGGCTTAATTTTGAAAAAGAAATCGAAAATATGCCTGAAACATTTGAGCGTGTTGACACAAACACAAAGGAAACAATGCTCGTTTACTTCACATCCGGAACAACCGGTATGCCGAAGATGGTCGCTCATAACTTCTCCTACCCGCTCGGTCATATTGTTACCGCAAAATATTGGCAGCAGGTTCAGGAAAACAAGTTACATATGAGCGTTTCAGATTCCGGCTGGGCAAAGTTCGGCTGGGGTAAGATTTATGGTCAGTGGCTCTGTGGTGCGGTTATTTTCGCTTATGATATGGACAAGTTTGTTCCGCTTAATCTTTTAGAAAAAATCACTAAATATCAGGTAACAACCTTCTGCGCCCCGCCTACTATGTTCCGCTTTATGCTCCAGGAGGATTTATCCAAGTTCGATTTAAGCTGTGTTAAGCATTGTTGTATTGCAGGCGAGCCTTTAAACCCAGAGGTATTCAATAAATGGTACGAGAAAACCGGCCTTAAATTATACGAAGGCTTCGGTCAGAGTGAATCCTCTGTTATGCTCGCAAACTTCAAGTGGTTTGATCCGATTCCGGGCTCAATGGGCAAACCATCTCCGCTTTACAATATCCGTTTAATTGATGCCGATGGCTTTGATTGTCCGGACGGTGAGGAAGGCACAATTGTTGTTGACGATGTTGCAAACAACCCTCCAGCCGGCTTATTTATCGGCTACTATGGCGACGAAGAGCTTACTCGCGCAAACCTTTTAGGTAAGTGGTACGATGTTGGCGATGTCGCTTGGCGCGATTCCAACGGATATTTTTGGTTTATCGGAAGAAATGATGATGTTATCAAGTGTTCAGGATACCGAATCGGTCCATTCGAGGTCGAAAGCGCACTCTTAACTCATCCGGCAGTTGTAGAATGTGCGATTACTGCAGCTCCGGATCCGATTCGCGGTCAGGTTGTAAAGGCAACTTGTGTTTTAGCTTCAGGCTATTCCCCCTCGGACGAGCTTGTCCGTGAGCTTCAGAATCATGTTAAGAAAACAACCGCTCCGTACAAATATCCGCGCGTTGTCGAGTTCGTTGACGAGCTTCCGAAAACCCTCGGTGGTAAGATTAAGCGTGCTCAGATAAGACACGAAAACAACTTAAAAGCAGGAAAGTAAAAAATTAAAAGGTCTGTCTAACGACAGACCTTTTTTAATCTTCAAGAGAATTTTGAATTGTTATTATCTTGTCAGCCACACGTGATACCGACTCGCGATGACTTACAAACAGGCAGCTTCTACCAGAAATGTTTTCTTTAAGTGAATTTAAAATTTTCTCTTCGGTCACACTGTCAAGAGCACTTGTGGATTCATCCATAATGATAATTCCCGCAGGCTTAAGCATAGCTCGTGCAATCGCAATTCGCTGTGCCTGACCTTCGGAAAAACCGCTGCCCTTTTCGCCGACATTCGTCTCAAGACCTTCAGGTAATGCAGAAACAAAGTCCCACGCGCACGCAACTTTAAGTGCCTCACGCATTTCTTCCTCACTGGCATCCGCCCTGCCCATACGCAGATTCTCTGCAATCGTTCCGTTAAACAATGTGTTACCTTGCGGAACATAGCTTATATATTTTCTTGTATCAGCAGAGCAATCCGCTCTATTGCCATCTGCATCGTAGAAGAAAAGCTCACC
>JAZPZP010000011.1:0-8460 GCA_045544695.1 Eubacteriales bacterium
CGTCCCAATCGGTATTCAGCGGCTCATCAAAAGATACCTCACGGAGCTTACCTGAAGTCTTGCGAAGATGCATTAAGATTTCATTTTCAATGCAACGCGAAGCATAAGTCGCAAGCTTTATTTTCTTATTCGGATTGTATGTATTTATCGCCTTAATAAGCCCTATCGTTCCGATAGAAATTAAATCCTCAATGTTTATTCCCGTATTTTCAAATCGCCGCGCAATGTAAACGACAAGGCGCAGATTATGCTCAATTAAAACCCGTTTTATGTTCTCATTGTCCTCGTCAAAATTTGCCATTAAGTATGCCTCTTCCTCAGGGCTGAGCGGCGGCGGAAGTGTATCACTTCCGCAGATGTAATGCACAGCAGTCGGAAAATGACGCATCAGCCACAAATATATTTTAAATCTTAGTTTTCTCATTTTACTCCTCCAGCGCCCCGACAAGCGCATTGTAATTGCCGCCGTCGGAAATTTCATTTTTGCAAATTGCAACAAGCATCTCCCGCTCTTTTCCGTCAATTAAAATTTTATCTGGGCGGAAAGCTAACATAAAGCCGCCTCTTTCAACCGTTTTATACGGAATCAGCCTGAATATTTTAGGAAGTGACAGTATCACATCTTCTTCGTTTAGTCTTTTAATTAAATCTATTTCGTGATTTTCAAAAAGCTCCTCAAGTGCCAAAAGATTCACTATCACCGCGCGCATATTTGTAAGCGGATCGCGCAAAGTGTTTCCCGTATCTAAAAGCGCGTTTATTTTTACCCTTTTGCCATTGCGGGTAATTTCAAGCGGAAGTATTCTCTTTTCGCTTACACCATACGCCAGTGGTTTAAATACCGCAAGAAGAATTAAATACGATATTGACGAAGCTATACCAAGATAGAGAAAGCTTCCATCGCTCTCCATTCCGTTTCCTAAAAGATAAGAAATTGCAAGTGCAATTCCCGCAAAAACAGCACTCACTCCGAAATATGTAAGAAACAAACGAATTATCTTTTTATACCCGAAAGCAACTGCAATCATAAGTGCGCCGACAAAAAGCTTTACCCAAATAATATCCAGCTGCTCAAATACAAAAACAAGCGTTGCGTATATTCCACCGAGAGCTGCCGCGCACCAGATTCTTGCATTTTTCTTTCGTGCACCCGTAATCATCGCGGTCGAGCATAGCGTAATGTAATTTGTCATAAGATTTATTAAAAATATAACATCTATGTAAACTTTGAAAACCAACGCTCATCCCCCCTCCGCTTAAATTATTATACTTACATCCGTGTATAGAAAATGTCAAAAAAGGAGTTCTGTTTTGAAAAAACTTATTGTGATTTTAATTCCGATTCTCATAATTTTCATTTTATCTCCAACAGTAATCAACGCGATATTGACTAAAACAGTAAAAGAAAAGCTACCCGATTACATACCAATTGAGGAGGCAGAAGTTGAAATCCACGGCAATAATTTAAAAATATCGGGAAAGCTTTATGGAAAGATACCGCTAAAACTTGACTTTACCTGCAAGCTTTCATTTCGCGAGATAACACTTAGTCCGCAAAAAGCATTTTTAGGCAACCATTCTGTTCCTCTAAACATTTTTTTAAAAGAAAAGATTATTTTGAATATAAACTGAATATTTATATATTATATATTAAATATATTTTTGTCAACACAGTTATATTACAATTGTAGTATGAGGTGATATTAATTATGGCAAAGAGTATTATGATAAATAAAAAAGGTGAAGACGGCTACAAGGTTATTTCTGTCAGAATTAAAGAAGGAACTCTTAAAAAGATTGACGACTTATCAAAAAAAAGCAACCGTTCAAGAAACGAACTTGTAAATATAATTCTCGAAAACTCGGTCGACAATGTTGAAATCAACTAATTCCTTGACAAAGTCTTTTTTATATTGTATTATTATTTAAGCGAAAAGCGATGACGGAGAGGTTGTATCTTAAAAATCTGTCCAGAGAGTTGAGGGTTTGCTGAAATCTCAACCTGATTTACGGTACATTGTCGCTCCCGATGCTGTGATGCCGAATTTTTAAGCATCGCCGGTTATGCACCGTTATATGCATCTTAAGTGGGCCGAAATTTTCGGTCAATTTGGGTGGTACCGCGGTTTATGCCGTCCCATACTCTCGTATGGGGCGGCTTTTATTATTTTACAAAGGAGTATTACTATGGCAAAAGAACTCGACAAAGTCTACGACCCGAAAGCGGTCGAAGCGCGACTTTATAAGTTTTGGGAAGATGGCGGCTTCTTCCACGCAGAAGTTGACGAAAACAAACCTGCGTTCTCAATCGTTATGCCGCCGCCAAATGTCACAGGCCAGCTTCATTTAGGCCACGCGTTTGACGCAACACTTCAGGATATTTTAACCCGTACCCGCCGTATGCAGGGCTATTCTGCACTCTGGCTTCCGGGTACAGACCATGCAGGTATTGCAACTCAGATCAAGGTTGAGGAAACTCTCCGCAAGGAAGAGGGTCTTACCCGTCACGATCTCGGTCGCGATAAGTTCTTAGAGCGTGTCTGGGACTGGAAGAACAAGTTCGGTAACCGTATCGTTGAGCAGCAGAAGAAACTCGGCGCATCCTGCGATTGGGACCGCGCTCGCTTTACTATGGACGATGTTTGCGCTCGTGCTGTTCGCGAAGTTTTTGTTCGCTTATATGAAAAGGGTCTTATCTACAAGGGCAACCGTATAATCAACTGGTGCCCGAAGTGTACAACCGCGCTCTCCGATGCCGAGGTTGAATATTCAGAAAAAGCAGGCCATTTCTGGCACATCAAATATCCGATTGCTGATTCTGACGAGTATCTCGTTATTGCAACCACCCGTCCTGAGACACTTCTCGGTGACAGCGCTGTTGCAGTTCATCCTGATGACGAGCGTTACACTCACCTTGTCGGCAAGAAGGTTATCTTACCGCTTGTCGGCCGTGAAATCCCGATTATTGCTGACGAGTATGTTGATAAAGAATTTGGTACAGGCTGCGTTAAAATTACTCCGTGCCATGACCCGAACGACTTCGAGGTTGGTAAACGCCATAACTTAGAAGAAATTCTTGTTATGGACGGCAATGGCTGCATCAACGAAAACGGCGGCAAGTACCAGGGTATGGACCGCTATGTTGCTCGCGATGCAATGATTAAGGATTTAGAGGAGCAGGGTCTTCTTTTAGAAATCCGCGACCACACTCATAACGTTGGTTCCTGCTACCGTTGCGGTACAGTTGTTGAGCCGATTACTTCTGCTCAGTGGTTTGTTAAGATGGAACCGCTCGCTAAAGAAGCTATCCGCGTCGTTAAGGACGGAACAATAAAGTTCGTCCCCGACCGTTTCTCAAAGACTTATCTTAACTGGATGGAAAATGTTCACGATTGGTGTATCTCCCGTCAGCTCTGGTGGGGTCACAGAATTCCTGCGTTCTACTGTGAGGAATGCGGTCATGTTAATGTATCCATTGAGGATCCGACAGAATGTGCAAAATGTGGTTCAAAGAAGCTCCGTCAGGAAGAGCACGTACTTAGTACCTGGTTCTCATCAGCTCTCTGGCCGTTTAGTACTCTCGGCTGGCCGGATAAGACTCCGGAACTTGATTATTTCTACCCGACCTCTGTTATGGTTACAGGTTATGACATCATCTTCTTCTGGGTTGCTCGTATGATTTTCTCCGGTATGGAGCATTTGGAGAAAGAGCCGTTTAAGACGGTATTTATCCACGGTATCATCCGTGACTCACAGGGCAGAAAGATGTCTAAATCACTCGGTAACGGTGTTGACCCGCTCGAGGTTGTTGAGCAGTTTGGCGCAGATGCGCTCCGCTTCTCACTCGCTACAGGTAACTCCCCGGGAAATGATGCCCGTTTCTATATCGAGCGAATTGAAGCGAACCGCAACTTCGCAAATAAGATCTGGAACGCTTCCCGTTTCGTTCTTATGAACCTTACAATTGATGAAATTAAATTACCTGAGGCAGATAAGCTTGAGCTCGCTGACCGCTGGATTTTAAATAAATACAATGAGCTTGTCGGTGAGGTTACCGATAATATTGATAACTACGAGCTCGGCGTTGCCGCTCAGAAGTTATATGACTTTATCTGGGATAATCTCTGCGACTGGTATATCGAGCTTGTTAAGCCGCGTCTTTTCGATACCGAAAATGTCGAGGCTCACAAGAATTGTGAGAATGTCATCGCTTATGTTTTATCAAACACATTAAAGCTCCTCCATCCGTTTATGCCGTTTATCACCGAGGAAATCTGGCAGACACTTCCGCACGAGGGCGAGTCTATTATGATTTCCAAGTGGCCTGAGAAGAGCGACGCTCTCTCCTTTACTGAGGATTCTCTCAAGATGGAACAGCTTATGGACGCTATCCGTACAATCCGTAACCGCCGTGCTGAGATGAATGTTCCGCCGTCAAAGAAGGCTCAGCTATATGTTGTTTCAGATAACGCTGAGACACGCGCTACCTTTGAAGCAGGTAAGGTTTTCCTTGCAAAGCTCGCTTATGCAAGTGAAATTTTCGTCACCGCCGAAACTCCGGCAGACGCTTCATCAATGGTTAACGCTGTTACCAACGCGGTTTCACTCTACATTCCGATGAATGAACTCATTGACCGCGATAAGGAAATTGAGCGTCTTAACAAAGAGCGTGAAAAGGCAATGAAGGATTATAATATGATTACAGGCAAGCTTAATAATCCGTCATTCGTTGACCGCGCGCCGAAGAATGTCGTTGATGCAGAGCGTGAGAAACTTGAGAAGGTTAACTCACTCCTTGCTAAAATCGACGAAAGCCTTGCAAGACTATGAACTATAAGGAAAGCTTAGAATATGTAATGAATATTCCGCGCTTTGCCAAAGAAAATACATTAGAGCGGGTAAGAGAAATCTTATCCGCTTTAAACAATCCTGAGCAACGCCTTAAATTCATACATATTGCAGGAACAAACGGCAAGGGCAGCACGACAACGATGCTCTCTTCCATTTTAAAAAGCTCAGGTCGTAAGGTCGGAACATTTATTTCCCCTTTTGTCTATGACTTTTTGGAGCGAATTCAGATTAACTGCTCACCTGTAAATGAGGAAATCTTTGCAAATGCAGTTTCGCGCGTTCGTGAAATCTGTGAAAGTAAAAATTTGCAGGTTAACTTCTTTGAAATAATGACTGCAACTGCATTATTTATTTTCGCAGAGCAAAAATGTGACATTGTTGTTTTAGAAGTCGGGCTCGGCGGAAGATTTGATGCAACAAATGTTATCCCCTCGCCCCTTCTTGCAGTAATCACAACACTTGCGCTCGACCATACCGAATTTTTAGGCGACACGATTGATAAAATCGCCTTTGAAAAATGCGGAATTATTAAGCGCGGTTCAAGCGTTGTAACGGGTGAAAATAACGATGATGCCGCAAAGGCGGTTATAGAAAAGACCTGCCGTGATTTGTCGGTAAATTTAACTTATGCCGCGCAAAACTTCACCGTTTTAAGCGAAAGTATCGAAAAAACGGAAGTTTTATATAACGGTGAAAAGTTAAAGTTACCGCTTGTCGGAAAACATCAGCTTCTTAATTTAGCTTTAGTTCTGACCTGCTCTGAAAAGTTAGAGCTTCCCCTTTCGGCAATCAAAGATGGTTTAGCAAAGGTTAAATTCCCTGCACGCCTTGAAATTAAAAGCAAAAATCCGCTTATTATTGTAGACGGTGCGCATAATGAGAACGGAATGTTGTCTCTTAAGAGTAGCATTGAGAACCTTTTACCCGATAAAAAAATTACAACCGTCTTCGGTTGTATGAAGGATAAATCGAGTGAAAATATGGTTAAAATTGCAGAAAGCTTTTCGGATGTTTTAATTCTTACAAAGCCAAACACTCCCCGCTCGGAAGAACCAAACAATTTACTTAAACATTGTAACGGTTTGCTTTCGGAAAACTTGGAAGATGCATTAAAAATCGCAAAGGAAAATATGACGGATCGCGATGTACTGATAATTTGCGGTTCCCTTTACCTTGCAAGCGAAACAAAAACTCTCGGTCAATAGACCGATAGTTTTTTTATTTTATTATTTTCCACGCATCAACAAGTCTCTCCACCGACCATGCGGCGTTTGCGGGAGAGGTTGACGGAAGGCAAATTGCGTCTCTTTTTATGTTCGCCTTTGTATACTTTTCAAAGTATTTTTCAGCAGTTCTTCCGTTAACAAAAATCTGTTTGATATCCGCTTCTTTAAGAATTCTTGATAAGTCATTTACTTTAACATCTTTAATAGAACTGTCCGAGCTTCCCGTTATCTCGCAAGACGCGATAACGTCCCAGAGCGCAATTTTGTTTTCGAGCAAAAATACTTTCTTTTGCTCAACAGTTTCAGGCTCTATGCATTCAAACACAGCCGAAACCACCTTCCAGAATCGGTTTTGCGGATGTCCGTAGAAAAATTTTTGCTCACGCGATTTAACCGACGGAAAGCTACCCAAAATAAGAATTTTGGAATCTTTATTGTATAGCGGCGGAAATGGATGACTTATCATTTATTTCTCCTGACTAAAATCTTACAAGCTTCTTAATCAGCGGTATTTTCGACATAATAAAGCTGCCCGCAAAAGAAACTATCGTTACTATACTAAATTTAATAAGCAAAGACAGCGGGGTTATATATGTGCTTTTTAAAAACATATTCACAACCTCAAGAACAATAACATGAATTATATACACGCCAAAGGTCATATTCGATAATTTTTCTATAATACCGGAACTAACTTTATTTTTACATACATCGTTTACAAAAGTGAAAACTCCTAACGAATATAAGTATACAAGAATATTAACATTGGCATACGCAGTGCTATAATTTCCTGTCGCTTGTACTAAAGCAATAACACCCACTGCAGAAACAGCAGCTAATAAGTATATCGTCTTTTTATATTTTACTCCAATATTTGTTACATACCATCCAGTAATGAAATATGTTAAAAAAGGCCCTGCAAACCCATAGCAAAATCGTGATAATTGCTCACGCAAATAAACAAAAATACCATTAAATTCAGCTAAGCAGGTTAGCAATGTCGGAACAAACATAAATAACAAAGAGAGTAATATTATGTATAAAATTTTATCCGAATTTTCTTTCTTTACAAACAATTTCAACGCAGGAATTGCCAAATACAAACCAATTATCATAACCAGATACCACATATGAAAGCTTCCCGAAACAAGCTGCTTGATTATGTAATCAAAAGTAATTGTCTGATTTTCCATAATTGCTTTGGCTATTCTTGGAAGTGCATAAATAGCTGACCACGAAATATATAGTAAAGCAATGTTTAATATGTATTTCGAAAATACTTTTTTAACAGGAACTTCCTTTTCTTCATCCAGCATTAACGCTCCCGAAACCATTACAAATAAAGGTACACCCAATCTGGACAATGCATCGAAAATGTTTCCCCACATATATGACGAGGTATCAATATCAAATTTTACAAACTCCATCGAAGTGTGAATCATAACGACAGCCAGATCAGCTATAATTCTTATAAAGTCCAGTGCCAAGCTCCTTGATTTTCCCATGCGTGATTTCATTTTTCCAACCCCTTTATAAAGACTGTATAATTTAGATGCAGATTACCAACGGCTTCTCACTACGAGGAGAAGCCATTCTCCTTCCGATAACATTCGACACACATGCGGGACATGCGGTTTAAATTAAAACCTTGTCAGACTGTAACTCATGTTAAGTTAGTTGTAAAAAATCATTTGTTATTTTTAATACTTTTGCCTTCCCATTCTCTCGGCGTACCAATTCCCATTACATCCGCAATGGTTGGAGCTATATCGAGAATACTTACATCTTCCAATACTTTCCCCTGCACAAAATCATCTCCGCAGAAAAACATTGGTATTGTCATATCTTCAGGCATATCTGTTCCATGGCATCTGTCGTGCCCACCATGGTCAGCTGTAATTATAACAGTATAGTTCTCCCCGACTTCTTCTATCACTCTTTTTACATTGTCAATCGCTTTATTTATGTAATCAAGGTAAGTTTCACTCATCCAACCTGAATCATGTCCGCCTTTTTCATCAGTCTCAACCATATAAAGAAAGACAAAGTCAGGCTTAGCTAAATTTATGTAATTAAGCGCTCTATCGGTAAGCATAGCATCCGTATGATCAAACGAATAGGCATTTATATACTCAGATGCAATTAACGACCCCGATCTTCCAATCTCACGCAACGGCTCCCAACCATAGTACATTGCAGATTTTTTGCCGGCCATTTTTAATTGTTCAAACAAGCCGTTCACAGGTCTTACCGGCACAACATAAGTATTTGAGGTTGTCCCATGTCTTTCCGGGGGCACACTATGAAACATTGACAAATGACACGGCAATGTTATAGATGGATATACAGTCTTTGCTTCAAAAGTGTAAGATGATTTTTTTGT
>JAZPZP010000012.1:0-4098 GCA_045544695.1 Eubacteriales bacterium
CCGATTTCCTTAAATGTCTTGATCTTTTCCTTAAACGGGATGGTGTCTCTAACTGCCGGACCGTATGCGTCTGCACCTTCGTGAACATTCCACGGACCTACTGAATACTTAAATCTGCTCATTGTTTTTTCCTCCTAAAAATTATAATTTAAACCTTTACCCAAGATTTTTTATTACTACTTTCAATAACCGCCTCGGTTAACTTAACGATATATGCAGCCTGCTCGAGTGTTGCAAATACCGGCTCGCCCTGCATACCATCTTCAATATATTTATAGAATGCATAGATATTACCCTTGAACGCATCGTTCCAGCCCTCCGGATGACCCATAGCGAGAGCTGAATACTGCTTAGCCTCGGGTGAAAGCGCGTTCGGGTCGCGGATGATGTAACGGTTATCGTCACTTCTAAGACCCATCCAGAGCTTATCGTTTTCTTCCTGACTCCATCTGAATGAAGCCTTTGAACCGTTAATCTCATAGTTTAAGTAGCAGCCGTGACCTGCAGCAAGCTCAGATACATGGTAAACGCCGGTTGCACCTTTGTCGGTATGGAACATAACTGCGCCGTAATCCTCGTTCTGAATTTCAACCTCATCATACTCACTCGGAGTATTGTTAGAGAAGGTACCGACCTGCTTTTTCGGTTTCTTACGAACCGGAATCATTGTCTTGACATCAGCCATAACCTCGGTAATCTTATGACCGGTAACGTGCTGAATTGAATCCATCCAGTGTGAACCGATATCAGCGATAGCGCATGACTTACCTGAAACCTCAGGTTCTAAACGCCAGCTATAATCGGTGTCATATAATAACCAGTCCTGCTGATATGAACCGGTAATGATACGGACATCACCGATCTTACCGTCTGCAATTCTGCTTCTCATTTCCTGAACCATCGGGTTTAAACGATAGTTGAAGTTAACAGCTGCAACGCTGTTCGGATACTGCTTTTTAAGCTCAACGAGCTCGTGAGCCTCTTCATAAGTTGTGCAAAGCGGCTTCTCGGAGAGTAAGTGCTTGCCTGACTTTATGATTTCCTTATTGATTGCAAGGTGGAGGAAGTTCGGAGTGCAGTTGTGTACCGCATCGATATTCGGGTCTGCAAGTAATTCCTCAACGCTTGCGTAGCAACGCTCAATTCCGTAATACTCAGCTTTTGCACGAGCGAGCTCTGCGTTTGTGTCCGCAACAGCGTAAAGCTCGCAGCAGCCGATACGGCGAACCGCTTCGATATGGCTCTCACCGATATAACCCATACCGATGATACCGACTTTAATTTTCTTCATAATTTTTCTCCTTTACAGGCTGAGAATGATGTTCTTGATGTTATTCGCAACAGCCTCGATTTCCTCGTCTGTTGAGGTGATGTTGATACCGTAGCCTGAACCTAAGCCCTTGTCAACTACGCCAACACTGATGTTAACTGCGCGGTCTAAGATATCATCAGTCTGCGGAAGCATGTGCTTAGCGTAAGTTCTGTCGTTAACATTCATTGTCTTAACCGGCATAAGCTTATTGAGAACCTGCTCCATATTGTTATAAACGTGCCAGCCTGAGTATGCAATCGGTCTGCCACCGGTCTTTTCGCAGAACTTCTCAGCGAGTTCCTTAGTGTCGAATAAGATAGTGAGAAGAGTAGCGCACTCGCCTTCGTCATTGATCTTTCTGAATGAAATGTGCGGAAGGCCTGAAAGTAAACCTTTAAGCTTTGCCTTCTTAGCGCGGAGAAGACCTAAAATCTCGTCAAGTCTACGTGTCTGAGCAAGAGCAACAGCACCTGTAAGCTCATTCATGCGCATATTCATACCAATGAAGCTGCGGTTACCGATTTCAACACCTGTACGGTTCGGCTTATGACCCTGGTCATGATAACCGAATGCTCTCTCATAGTACTCCTCATTATTTGTGATAACAGCACCGCCATCACCTGAAGAGATGGTCTTAAAGATATTAAGTGAGAATGCACCGATGTCACCGTGAGTACCGCAGTGCTTACCCTTGTAGCTTGCACCAACTGCCTGGCAGCAGTCCTCAATAACAAAGAGGTTGTGCTTCTTAGCAATTTCGCAAATCTTATCCATCTGGCACGGGTTACCAAGCATATGTACCGGCATAATAGCCTTAGTCTTCGGAGTGATAAGCTCTTCAATCTTAGTCGGGTCAATAGTAAGAGATTCGTCAATTTCAGCGAGCACCGGAATCGCACCCATAAGCATAATGCTTGAAATTGAAGCGATAAATGTATAACCCGGAACGATAACCTCATCGCCTGCACCGATACCGAGAGCAACGAGGGACGCCAAAAGTGAGCTGGTACCGCTGTTTGTGGCAACAGCGTATTTCGCACCCATAACGTCCTTTAATGCGTTCTCAAAGTCGACAACCTTATGTGTATATCCGTCGGTATTCTCATCACCGTAACGGAATAAATAACGACCTTCAACAACTTCCATGAGTTCCTTCTTTTCAGCTTCACCGAAAACGAACGAACCCGGTCCGCCTGATCTTGCCATAATAATTACCTCCAAATTTTATTTTTCATTCCAAAAAGACGGAATAACCTACTTTATTTTTATTATACTAAATCGTTTTAGTATTGTCAATGCTTTTTACCATAAAAAACGGATTTTTACATCTTGACTTTACATATTAGAAGTTGTATATTAGAGCTATAGTTTTATTTTATGAGGTGCTTTTTATGAAAACAGGTTTTAGTAAAATTTGTATTACTCCGCCGCTTGGAACACCGATCCATGGTTACTTCCAGGCTCGTTACACCAAGGGCGTTTTAGACGATCTTTTCGTTCGTGCCGTTGCTTTTGACGATGGTGAAAAGAAAGCCGTTGTAGTTGCACTTGATTTATGCATTCTAACAAAAGACTTCTGCGATGAATACAGAAAAGTAATTTCGGAATACTGCAATATTCCGACAACATCAGTATTCATCACCTGTTCGCACACCCATACGGGCCCGCTTCTCTGGGACGACCCTGCAACCGGTATGAAAGCAGTTCCGGGATATAACGAATATTTAAAGCTCTGCATCCGCGATGCTGCAGCTTATGC
This sequence comes from Eubacteriales bacterium, assembly GCA_045544695.1. Lineage (GTDB taxonomy): Bacteria > Bacillota > Clostridia > Oscillospirales > JAAYXM01 > RGIG7332. The sequence goes on from JAZPZP010000012.1 coordinate 3,072, forward strand.
TCTGCGCGATTTAAAGGAATCTAAATTCTATACAGCTGAAGGCAAGGCTGAGAGAATTTCATTCATACGCCGTTTTAGAATGAAGGACGGCTCTGTTCAGACAAATCCCGGCATCAATAACCCGAATGTTGACCATGCGCTCGATGAGCCGATCGAAACAGTTAAGCTTTTAAAAATCGTTCGCGAAGATGCCAAAGACATTTATATGGTAAACTTCGGAACACATTCTGACTCAATCGGCGGTGAGTACATCAGCGCAGACTACCCCGGTCATCTTTGCAGTATCATTGAAAATGCAATTGAAAATTCACATTGTGTCTTCTTAAATGCACCCGAGGGCGATGTTAATCACATCAATCCGTTCCCAACCGAGGCTGAAGCTGCAATTTCAGAAATTGACTTTGACAATGTTCCGAGAAGCTATGAGCACTCAAAGCATATGGCACGCGTAATTGCAGGCGCAGTACTGCAGATTTGCACAACAGCAAAAGAGGTAAAAGCCGAGAAGCTTTCATTTGACGAAACACTTGTAAAAATTCCGTCATATCAGCAGAATGACAAGCTGGAAGAGGCCGAGAAAATACACAAGCTCTATTGTGAAAACAGAACGGACGAGCTTCCCTACAAAGGAATGGAACTCACAACCGTTGTTGCAGAAGCGCAGAGAATTTGGAATCTTAAAGACGGTCCCGACAGCTATGACTTCTGGCTCTCTGCAATCAAAGTCGGCGATTTCGTATTTGCAGGAATTCCGGGAGAGCCGTTTACAGATATAGGCAGAAGAATTTATGCCGGCTCTCCATTTGAAACAACAATCTTATGTTGCCTTACAAATGCAGGCGGTACATATTTCCCGACAACCAAAGCATATGACGAAGGTGGCTATGAGGCGCGTTCCTCAAAGCTTGCCCCGGGTGGCGACGACATTATCGTTAATGGTATGTGCGATCTTTTAAAGAAAATGAAATAGTATAAAAGCTCGGTCTTAAGACCGAGCTTTTATACTATTTCATTTTCTTTAAAAGAT
>JAZPZP010000013.1:0-6876 GCA_045544695.1 Eubacteriales bacterium
ACATTCAACGAACCTTTAAGAGTGGTGATTTCAAAATCACTTACTTTTTCCGTTTCATATCCGACGGAGACAATTTTTTTATCAGCGATAATCTCGCAGATAAGCTTGTTTAACGAGCCTTTTTGCAGAATAATCTCAAAATCGGGCGCTTCAATTTTCGCTTGCTCGGTGTATCTTCCGTCAGTTAATAAGTAAGCTTTATTTTTAGTTATAATAAGCGCGCAGTTACTGCCTGAAAACCCTGAAAAATAGCGATAATTTTCATAAGAGGTTACAAGGAAGCATTCGTCAGATTGTAGGCTCGCTTGAAGGCTCAAAAGTCTCTGGTTCTTCGACTTTTTCGAGTTCATCTTCAACTTCTTCGGGCTCATCCTCTACATCTCCTTTAAGCTGAGTATATACACGCGCTAAAAATACCGCTGCTTCTGCGCGAGTTGCGCCGTTTTTTGGATTTAAATTGCCGTGCGGATCTCCTGCAACAAGCTCGTTTGTAACAAGTGTTGCAAGTGCGGATACCGCATATGGAGCAATATTTGCCTTGTCTGCAAAGGAGTCGAGTACGGTAGTATCGGCATCTCCTTGCATATTCATAACACGCCAAGTTAAAGTAAACATTTCTTCACGGGTTATGTGTCTTTCAGGAGCAAAAGTGGTGTCACTCGTACCCTTTGCGATACCAAGTCTTTTTGCGGTTGCAAGCTCGTTATAATAGTATGAGCCGACGGGCACATCTTCAAACTGGTCTGTAATTTCGGTATCGGGAGTTATTTCCATAAGGCGCAGGAGCATAAGAATAAAGTCTGCGCGCTTAATGCTGCGAGCGGGCGCAAATTCAACATCCGAAACACCGTTTATTATATTTGCATTATATAAAACTGAGAGCGAATCCTTAGCCCAGGTATGCGCTTCCATATCGGTAAAAGGAAGCGGTTTAATCGGCTCGGGGCCGTCGACTTTAACTGCGATTGTTTTAACGGTATCACCGTGCATAATTTTAATTGCACCCTCTGCTTTTAAAGGGCCTGCAGTAAATTCGCCGGGAGCAGTAAAGGTGCCGATATCTCCTTCAACCTCCCATGTTAGTAAGTCGTTTGAGAAAGAGACATTTTCTCCGCCTTCTTTGAGTGTTACAGGAATGTTCTGCTTGGTATCTGACTTGATTTCCAGAGTATCTGAGGCAATTATTTCATCAATCTTATCCAAAACGGTAACCTCATACGTTCCAGTAACATCGTTTGCATATGCTATTATCTCTGCATTTCCGGTAGCTGACGGAGTAAAGAGGCCCGAGGGTAAAATTTCGCCCGCGGATTCATCGACATCCCAATAGATCTGCGAGTGGATTTCGTATGAGAGTAGATTTTCGTCAATGCCACCGACAACCGTTGCGGTATAAGCTCCGCCGAGCAAAACCTTTTTATTTATCATTGAAAGAATAAGCTCTGTCGGCTTGTCAACAGGTGCGGTATTGACAAGAAGTGCACCGTTTGCAACAGCACGCGCATAAACATCTGCTGAGCGATTAATCATTTTTGCGTCCATTTCACCCAAACCGCGTAAAACAAAGGTGGTTGAGCCACCGCCATCTAAGTTTATTGCATCAACGCATCCAAGATCCTTCATAATCGTTGCTGCCTGTTTGTAAGTTGCGCCGACTGAGTATCCGCTTAAGCGTCCGTCAATTGTATAGAATACGATATTACCGTCTTCTTTGATTCCAATAACTGTGCGCGGAGAGCGCTCGGTACCGGAAACATCTTGGATTTCTCCGTCTTTTAAAAGAAGATAATTTCCTGCAATCGCGAAGTCAACATCTGCCCAGAATTCGTTGAATTCCAGAAGGATTGAGACCTCTTGCGCCGGAGCGAGCGACTGAAGAATCTCTTTGTATGTTCCGGTGGCAGAAAGGATTACTGCTCCTTCGGGGATTTCGGAATTTCCTCCGGTCGGGGAAATGCCCGAGACCATAAGGGAAATGGTTTCGCCGTGACGGAATTCACCGCTTAAAACTTCGCATAAAACTTCAAGTGTGTCTGAAGATGATTTCGTTGAAGTATCAAATTTGTCATTGTAGAGAACGAGACTGTTTGCTTCTGTGTGGCGCACATTTATGCCGGAGATCGGAGTTTTAACACCATCTATAATAAGAACCTTGTTCATAATTGTGCCGTGTGACTGGCAGAAAGGAGTTCCATCCTTTTTAATTCCAAATGCAACGGAATACTGTGGCGGAGTGGTAAAAATTTCACCATCCTCCATAAAAATACCGAAAGGAACACCTTGCGTCATATTGAAATAGTCGCCGTTAATTCCGGCAACAACCTGGCCCTCGCCCTTTTCGTTAAAATCAGACGCCATACCGGCAACTGTCTGCGTACCGTTGACATAACCCTTACTCATTCCTGCGCGGAGTGAGAGATATTCGGATTTCGGGTCAAACTCAAGGGCATTGATTTTCTGTGGCCCGATAGGGGAAGAAACCTCGATATTACTGTAGGTTGCACCCGGAGCAACAATTGTTTCGGTTACTTTTGTAACAGAGCCCCACGACCAGCCGTCTAAAGAAAATGCGGAGGCATTAAAAATAAAAGCCGCCGAAAGGCATAAAGACAATAGCTTTTTCATAATAAATCTTCCTTAATTTTAAAATAGCTACTGCCACGGAAATTTCCGTGGCAGAGAGTTTCTTATTCGTCACGACCACAGCACTTTTTATACTTTAAGCCACTGCCGCACGGGCAAGGGTCGTTTCTACCAACTTTTTCAGCTTTCTTAACGGGAGTTTTTCTGATGGTTTCCTCACCGCCCGAGCTTTCGCCCGTAATTTTAGCAACACGCTCACGCTTCGGAGCTTCATTTGTGACGCGGATTGTAAAAATGTGACGGATTGCGGTCTCGCCAATTGATGCAATCATTTCTTCAAACATATCAAAGCCTGCGTTTTTATATTCGTCAATCGGATTGCGCTGGGCGTATGCATTAAGGCCAATGCCGTGACGCAATTCGTGCATAGCATCAATATGATTCATCCAATGTTCGTCAACCGTTCTGAGGAGAATAACGCGCTCGACCTCTCGCATAACGGAAGGAGTAAGTGCCTCTTCGCGCTCTTTGTATACGCGTTCTGCAATTTCAATAACATCCTCAGCAAGCTTATCTGCGGTATAATCCCAGGAATTTAAATCCTCAAGAGAATAGTTGATATCCTCAGGCTTTAAGCAGATGCCTACATATTTTGCGCGCACCTGATCCAAATGATAAAGCTGCACATATTTTTCTGGTGCTACTATTTCGTTGATATTAGCGGTAATTGATGAGGTGAGCATATTGTGGATTGATGCGGTCACATCCTCGCCGTCAAGAACCTGTTTTCTTTGTGAATAGATGATTTCGCGCTGTTTATTCATAACATCGTCGTATTCTAAGACATTTTTACGAATGCCGAAGTTTCTCGACTCAACGCGTTTTTGCGCGGTTTCGATAGCATTTGTAAGCATTTTCTGCTCAATAGGAGTATCCTCATCGAGGCCCAAGGCTTCCATCATACCCATAATTCGTTCAGAGCCGAAAAGACGCATAATATCGTCATCAAGCGCAAGATAGAACTGGCTTGCACCGTCATCACCCTGACGACCTGCACGACCGCGGAGCTGGTTATCAATTCTTCGTGATTCGTGGCGCTCGGTACCGATTATAAATAATCCGCCCGTTTCACGAACCTTTATTGCTTCAGCATCGCAAACTTCCTTATGCTTTGAATAAAGCTCGCGGTATTTTTCTCTTGCCGCTAAAATTTCAGGATTATCGGTCGGTGCACTACCGCCTGCATCGACGATTAAATTTTCGTCCATTCCTGACTTGCGGAGGTCAGCCTTTGCCATATAATCAGCGTTACCGCCAAGCATAATATCGGTACCGCGACCTGCCATGTTGGTAGCAATTGTGACAGCACCGAGTTTACCTGCCTGCGCGACAATTTCAGCTTCTTTTTCGTGATGCTTTGCATTTAAGACAACATGATTTATGCCTTTTTTGCGGAGCATATTTGAAATGAGCTCACTCTTTTCAATTGAAATTGTACCGACAAGCACCGGCTGACCGCGTTTGGCACAATCCTCAATCTGAGCAATAATTGCGCGGAGTTTACCTGCCTCATTTTTGTAAACAACATCGGGCAGATCGCGGCGGATCATCGGCTTATTAGTCGGAATTTCAACAACATCAAGGTTATAGATGTGCTTAAATTCTTCCTCTTCGGTGAGCGCTGTACCCGTCATACCGGAGAGTTTTTTATACATACGGAAATAGTTTTGGAAGGTAATTGTAGCGAGGGTTTTGCTCTCGTGTTGAATGTCAACATGCTCCTTCGCCTCAATCGCTTGATGAAGTCCTTCCGAATAGCGACGGCCCGGCATAAGACGGCCTGTAAACTGGTCAACAATAATAATCTGACCTTCACGGACAACATAGTCAACATCGCGATTCATAGTGCCGTGAGCTCTGATAGCCTGGTTAATATGATGTGAAAGAGTGGTGTTATCGGGATCGGATAAGTTCTCGATATTAAAGAATTTTTCCGCCTTTTCAATACCGCGCTGGGTAAGGGTTACACTGCGCGCCTTCTCATCAACGATATAATCACCGTCACCAATATCTTCCTGTTGTTCCTTTTCGTTTAAGGATTTGACCTTAAGGCAACGAAGAGTTGAAACAAAACGGTCGACAAGCTGATAAATAGCGGTTGGGGTTTCGCCCTGACCTGAAATAATGAGCGGCGTGCGCGCCTCGTCAATAAGAATAGAGTCGACCTCGTCGACGATGGCGAAGGAATGAATATCGCGCTGGACCATATCTTCCTTATAAATCGCCATATTGTCACGCAGATAGTCGAAGCCGAATTCATTGTTAGTACCATAGGTGATATCCGAAAAATAAGCAGTTCTTCGCTCATCATTTGTTAAGCCGTGAACGATAACACCAACGGTGAGACCGAGAAAACGATGAACACGTCCCATAAGCTCGCCCTGATATTTAGCGAGGTAATCATTTACCGTAACAACATGAACGCCGTTGCCCGAAAGAGCGTTTAAGTATGAAGGGAAGGTAGCAACAAGCGTTTTACCTTCACCGGTTTTCATCTCGGCAATTCTGCCCTGATGCAAAACGATAGCACCTATAAGCTGGACGGGAAATGCGCGTAGGCCCAAAACTCGGAATGCCGCTTCGCGAACGGTTGCATAAGCTTCAGGGAGAATGTCATCAAGCGTTTCGCCGTTTGACAAGCGCTCTTTAAACTCAACGGTTTTAGCGCGCAGAGCATCATCGGAGAGAGCCTTATACTCTTCCTCTAAAGATAAAATTATATCAACAAGAGGTTTAATTTTCTTTATTTCACGCTCGCTTGGCGTACCAAAAAGCTTAGTTATTAAACTCATTTTTAAATCCTCCTAAAAAAACAAGTTGCAAATCACAATAAGTATAGCATAGTTTATACATATTAAAAAGAGTTTTCATAAGATTTTTACGAAATTGTAACATTCACGATTTTTGTAGCTTTTGTGAAAAATATGTGATAAAATAAACATAAAGATTAAAACAAGGAGAAAAAATATGAGTATTGTTCGCGATGCCTCACTCTGGGAGTCGGGCAAAAAGAAAATAGATTGGGTAAAGGCGTGTATGCCTGTCCTTTCAACGATTGAAAAGAGATTTGAGAATGAAAAGCCGCTAAAAGGCCTTCGTCTTTCAATGTCAATTCATTTAGAGGCTAAAACCGCATATCTTGCAATGGTGCTTGCAAAGGCGGGTGCTGAAGTTGCGGTAACCGGCTGCAATCCACTCTCAACGCAGGACGATGTTGCGGCGGCACTTGATCACGAGGGATATAATGTCTATGCATGGCACGGAGCAACTGAGGAGGAGTACACCGCGCATCTCACAGAAACCTTAAAGCACTGTCCGCATATCATTATTGATGACGGTGGTGACTTAGTGAATTTACTTCACAGCACTGCTCGTGAATACGGTAAGAATTTAATCGGCGGCGCAGAGGAGACAACAACCGGCGTTCATCGCTTGCGTGCGCGCGCAAAGGCAGGGGATTTAGATTTCCCGATGCTCGCGGTCAACGATGCAAATTGTAAGCATCTGTTTGATAACCGCCACGGTACAGGTCAGTCAACCTGGGACGCTATTATGAATACAACCAATCATATGATTGCGGGTAAGAATGTAGTTGTTGCAGGCTATGGCTTCTGCGGCAAGGGTGTTTCTCTCAGGGCGAGAGGGCTTGGCGCTAATGTAATTATTTGCGAGGTTTCTCCTTTCAGAGCACTTGAAGCGTATGCGGACGGATATCGCGTTATGTCGATGGATGAGGCAAGTTCAATCGGTGATATTTTCGTAACCACAACAGGCTGCCGCGACATTATAAGAGAGCGCCATTTTAAAAATATGAAAAACGGTGTTTTACTTGCAAATTCAGGTCACTTTGATGTTGAAATAAACAAAGAAGAATTAAAAGCGCTCTCCGTTAAAATTGAAGAGCGCAAGCCGAACATTGTAGGTTATACAATGGAGGACGGAAGAGTGTTAAATCTCTTGGGTGATGGTCGCCTCGTAAACTTAGCGGCAGGAAACGGTCACCCTGCAGAGATTATGGATTTAAGCTTTGGAATCCAGGCGCTCGGCGTTGAATATCTCGCAAAGCATGGACGCGATTTAAAACCGGGACTTTATGATATTCCGCCACAGATTGACGAAACAGTTGCACGCTTAAAGCTTGAAAGTGCGGGAATTTTTATAGATAACTTAACGAAAGAACAAACTGAATACTTGGCAAAATGGTAATAAAAAAGCCACCCGACAGGGTGGCTT
>JAZPZP010000014.1:0-10234 GCA_045544695.1 Eubacteriales bacterium
CAATCATCCTTGCAATTTCGTGGAGATTGTATTTTCTGGTAAGCATTATCGGTCTTGTAAGCATTGTGATTACAATTCTTGCAATCATCGGCATCATCAATGCGGCAACAGGCAAAGCAAAAGAGCTTCCGCTTATTGGTAAGTTTAAGATTTTGAAGTAAGGTATAAAACAAATGGAGGCACGCCCAAAAAATGGTGTGCCTCCGTTTGCGTATTTGAATCTAAATTCCATTTGAGGTGCTGTTCAAAATTAACTTTCTCGCGAGTATAAACAAGCTGTTATCAACTGATGGAATATCTCTCGAAAGAGGATCTTTCATATATTCCACATCGGGATTAAAGTCAGGTTTGACAGATTGATAAATCCTTGTTCGAGCATTGAATTCTGCTTCTGCATAAGTGATTTTACCGGATTTATAATCTTCAATTATGGGAGCGATTATCACTCTAACCTTTTCAAGATTATTCACATAGAAATCAGGTCTCAGATACATATCTCGGTATTGCCATATTGCAGCGTTGGCAATATCTACAAGTTCTCCGTAACTATAACCGCTAGTCTGTCCGTTCAGCCAAGCGTTGAAGAATATGCGGTTTGATTTTGCTCTTGCATCAGCATATCCCAAGCCATTCTGCACCTCGGTTAAAATATCACCGATAAAACTTTCAACGATAACTATTGCTTCATTTGATGCATTACAGGGTGCCGCCTCTCTCGGCACCTCTGCAGCATTTACTGTAGATGTTATTAGCATAGTAATAATTAAATACATTATAATCTTTTTCATCAGAAATTCCTCCGTTCTAAATTTGGGTTTTAGGGCATAGCACTAACAACGGGAAATTTGACAGCAAATTTCCGTGCTTGCTAAAACAATTTTAAATATCTTAGAATATCATACCTGCATCACTTTTGAAGCAGTCTGCCATAAGTTGAACTCCGAGAATAAAGCCTATTTTGAAATTCTCAACACCGCTTGTAGCACTAATCTCATCACTTGCATTTACAAGCTCGTTAAATAGTTTTAAGTTTTCTCCATTTAATTCTTTTGTTAGCTTGTTTTCAATGTCAGAAAAGGTTCGTACAGCTTTTTCATAAGGCAGCGGTTTTCTGTTCCGGCATTCATTGGGATTTATATTTCCATAATATAATTCTTCAATAAAGCTCATTTTTGCACCTCCATCGAATAGACAAAATCTTTTAGCACAAATTCTTCTGCCGAGTGGCGAATGTTGTTCATAGCGCCAACCCAAGCCATTTGGTCTTTTGCTTTTAGTTCTTCAGTAATACCTTGTTTGGCTGCCATATCCTTTATAAGCCTATCAACCATTTCCTTTGCGGATGTGTCAATTTCTTCGAGATATGCAAGCCAAGTTCCGCCCAGCATTTTCATTGAGTAAAAAGCAGGACGATTTTCTTTAATAAATATTGAGTGCAATTTCCCATACCTGCCGATGTTGTAAGTTCCTTCAGGTGCTTTTAGATTTGGAATGTAGTAATCGCCGTTTCTTACGTACTCGATTCCGTTTTCAATAAATCTTTCCTTCATTTGAAGTACCTCCTTTAATTTGGTATCTTCATTTTATCAAAAGGAGTTTGATTTGACGAATGTACGGATAAAAAAGCATAAGAAAAAGAGATAAAACCTTTTACAGTTCTATCTCTTACTTCTTGACCTTGCAATGCTCGTTATACTATTTTCGGTAACTGTCCTTAACAGTACACGGCATTGGGGGTGTTTTTTTAAATGCTTTCTTTTGATTTTTTCTTATATACGATTGTAAATGCGATAAGTAAGCTAACAAATGTAAATGTCCAGGAAGCTATATATGCTAAAAATAGCGTTTCTGGTGTGTGATAGTAGCGGAAAACAGTAAATATCCAGCCAATTCGTATTCCGCAAACGCCGAGAATACTTATAACCATTGGTGTAACAGATGCGCCCATTCCGCGAAGTGCGCCGGTTGTAGAGTCCATAAGTCCACAGAGGAAGTAGGGAATACCAACCCATAAAAGGCGCTTCATACCATATTCAATTGCCTCGACCGAGTCGGAAATGTAAAGCGAGAGAAGCGGGCGACCGAAGATGTACATAAGTGAACCTAAAGTCAGTGCTGAAATAAATGAACAAGCGAGCGTTGTTGTTAGGATTTTACGCACGCGAGGATAATTTTTAGCACCGACATTCTGGCCGACAAAGGTAGTAGTTGTCTGCATAAAGGAATAAATCGCAACGTATACAAAACCGGTAAGACTTGCAGCAGCTGCATTGCCTGATACAAAGGCTTCACCGAAGGAATTTACCGATGACTGCACAATAACATTTGAAAGGTCAAAAATGGATGCTTGAATTCCGGATGGAAGACCTATTCTTATAATTTTAAGAAGTTCATCCTTATAAAATCTGTTTTTTGAGAGTATCAGGCGGCAGGAGTCATTTCGGTGGGTAAGAGTAAGAATAACCCAAGCGGCTGAAACAATCTGCGAAATTGCAGTCGCGAGAGCAACACCGAGAACATTCAAATCAAAAAAAGCTACGAAAATTACATTTAAAACGAAATTTAAAGCACCTGCAACTGAAAGGGAAACGAGTGGCGTTTTTGTATCTCCTGCGGCTCTTAAAATAGAGGAGGCGAAATTATAGAGCATATTAAACGGCATACCGCAGAAGAACACCTGCATATAAAGTTTTGAAAGCGGAAGTACATTTTCAGGTGTTGCCATAAGCTTTAAAAATGAGCCTGAACAAAAGATGCCTACAAATGTAAGAATAACGCCTGCAATTAATGCGAGCGGAATAATTGTATGTACCGAACGATGAACTGAGCCGTGATCTTCAGCCCCAATCGCCTGTGCGACGACAACGCTTCCGCCTACCGAAAGACCGATAAAAAGAGTTATGGTAAGAGAGGTTAGAGAGCTGGTTGAACCGACGGCAGCAACAGATATGCTACCGCAGAAGTGACCGACGACAATTAAGTCTGCGGCGTTGAAAAGTAGCTGGAGAAGACCTGATAATATAAGCGGAATGGTATATAGAATTATACTTTTAAGAAGAGGGCCTTGCGTTATGTTTAGCGTAGTTAATTTTCGCATAAATTATTCTCCCTTTTTCTTTTGCGGAAAAGTATTGTAAATGCAATATATTGCGCGGTAAGCGTTATTATATATGAAATAGGATATGAGAGATATAAAATTTCAGGGGTGTGGTACTTTGAAAACACCGTGAAAATCCAGAAAAGTCGAAAAACACAAATGCCAATGACTGAGATAATCGTTGGTATGAGAGATGCTCCGATACCGCGAAGGCCTGAGGTTGTAACATCCATAAAACCTGCAAGGAAGAACGGCAGTGCAATATACATAAGTCTGATAACACCATATGAAATTGCCTCGGGCGAATCGGTAATGTAAATTGATAAAAGCTGTGTGGAAAAAAGGTTTGCGCCAATTCCGCAAATAAGACCGGATAAAACCGAGCAAGCGGAGCATGCCCAGAAAATCTTTTTTGTGCGAACAAAATCTTTCGCACCATAATTTTGTGCAATGAAATTCAGTGCTGTAACATAAAATGCATTCATTGCAACGACAACAAAGTTTTCGATGTTCATTGCGGCGGAGTTTCCGGAAAGAAAGACGTCGCCAAAAGAATTTACCGATGACTGAATGATAACATTCGCTATTGAAAAAAGCGAGCTTTGAAGTCCGGCAGGTAAGCCTAAACGAAGAAATTCAAAAAGCTCAAATTTGTATATGTGAATTTCAGAAAGATTTATATGTACAGAATCGTTACGCTTCATAAGAGCTATAAGCACCAGGAATGCTGAAAGGGCTTGGGATATAACGGTTGCGAGCGCAACACCTGCAACAGCCATATTAAAGAGCGTAACAAAAATAATATTTAAAACAACGTTTGTAATACCAGAAATTGCAAGAAAAACGAGTGGGCTTTTTGTATCCCCTGCTGCGCGTAAAATTGCAGTGCAGAAGTTATAAACCATAGAGAAAGTCATTCCGCAGAAGAAGAAACGCATATATGTAGCAGAGTGTTCGATGAGCTCCGGCGGAGTTGAGATGAGACTAAGCATTGGCTTGCAGAAAACAAGACCAACTACAGTTAAAAGCAGACCGATTAAAATTGAAAAGGGAAGTGCTGTGTGTACCGCGCGGTGGGTTTTTGACGGATCTCCTGCACCGAGTGAATGAGAGATAACAACACTTACACCCGTGGAAATACCAATGAATATATTCACCAAAAGCGCGGTTATAGATGTTGTTGCACCTATTGCACCAAGAGCATAGCTTCCGCAAAAGCGACCGACTATAACAAGGTCTGCCGTTGAAAAAGCAAGCTGGAGAATATTTGTTAAAACAATAGGAATGGCAAACGCGATTATGTTTTTAAATATTGGGCCCGAGGTCATATTTACATTAAGACGCTTAAACATTTTACCACCTCAAGAATATTATACGTGTTTACTTTAAATTTGCAATTGGCAAAGTAACTATTTTTTTGATACTGCTGTCTATGAATTTTTGACACGCCTTAGAAAGATAATGATTAGTTTTTTTATAAAAGAAAATATCACGTGTGGCTTCCGTATCCGCTAATTTATAGTAATAGAGTGAGGTGGAAAAATCAACGTGCGTAACGAGCGTATCGCTTACAAAAGCAACCCCCATTCCTGTGCAGGCGACGTTATATGATGTAACCTGCTGGTCGAGATAAAAAACAATATTCGGTGCCAGATTATGCTTTTGAAATAATGTGCGGGCGCGCTTGCCGGTGTCGTTTTCGCGATGTAGTAAAACGAAAGGCAAGTCCTTAAAAACTGATAGATTAACGCCCGGTTGGTCGGAAAGCCGATGCTTTCCTGCTTTTATGTCAATTGCGGTAAGGCGAAAGTCTCGTATTTTTTCATTTATTTCAAAAGAACGGGGAACAGCTAACAGGAGCATCTCGGAGGTGCACACCGTTGAATCAATGTTGTCATCTTTAATTATCGCGTTATCCAGTATTATATCGAGTGTACCGAGTGCCAATTTTTCCGTTAAATTTTTTGTTGTGTCCTCGGTAATTTCGAACCTTACATTCGGGTATTCGCGATTGAAGTTCGAAATCATAAACGGAATCATAAAGGCGGCGAAAAGCGAGCTTCCCCCGATTCTGATAGAGCCTTTAAAAGATTTTGTATAGTCCGAAACATAGCGGCTGAAATCTCGCTCCTTTTCCTCGATTTCAAGAGCATATCTGACGTATTCTTCACCTGCTTCGGTAAGAGAAATTGGCGTAGTAGAGCGGTCGAAAAGAGGAACAGAAACCTTTTCTTCAATGCGCTTAACGGTAGCACTGAGAGACGGCTGAGAGACGTAAAGTCGTTTTGCCGCTTTGGAAAAACTGCCTTCTTTGGCAATTGTTAAAATGTAGTTTTTGTTAGAAAACATAAGCCTCACTCCTATAACTTTAAAGTTATGGCAAATATATTTTAATATGTATTTGATTATAACACGATTATGATATACAATCAATACAGAAAGAGAAAAAGTGAGGTAATTATAATGGCTGCTTTCAGAGAAGAAATAGATGTTCTTGGTGTTAAGAAGGTTCCGGCTGATGCGTATTATGGCGTTCAGTCAATGCGTGCAGCGGAGAACTTTAAAATTACCGGGAGAAGAGTTCATCCGATAATGATTGAAAGTATAATCAAGATAAAAAAGGCAACTGCAATTGCAAACCGTGATGTCGGAGCTCTTGATGAAAAAATCGCAAATGCAATTATAACTGCGTGCGATGAGGCGCTTGAGGGAAGACGCTTCAATGATTACTTCATCGTAGATTCCATTCAGGGCGGCGCGGGTACATCACTCAATATGAATGCAAACGAAGTTCTCGCAAATCGCGCAATCGAAATTCTCGGCGGAATCAAGGGTGATTATAGCATTGTTCATCCGAATGACCATGTAAATTGCGGTCAGTCAACCAACGATACATATCCGAGTGCAGGAAAACTTGCGGTTGTTGTTCTTTTAGACCGCGCAAAAGAGGCGCTTATCAAGTTAAAAGCAGCTTTTGAGGCTAAGGCCGAGGAATACAAAGATGTAATTAAAATGGGAAGAACAGAAATGCAGGATGCTGTTCCGATAAGCTTTAAGCAGGTTTTTGGTGCATATGCTTCAGCGGTTTCACGTGATATTACTCGATTTGAACTTGCAAAGACCGAGATGATGCAGCTTAATATGGGTGCAACCGCAATCGGAACAGGAATAAATGCTCATCCGGAATACATCAAAAAAATCGTTCCGACGCTTTCTGAGGTTACTGGCCTTCCGCTTACTCAGAGCCCGGATTTGGTTGACGGAACTCAGAATTTAGATTCATTTGTTTATGTATCTGGCATAATTAAAGCGTGCGCTACAACGCTTTCTAAAATTGCGAATGATTTAAGACTTATGTCCTCGGGTCCGCGTTGCGGCTTTGGTGAGATTACGTTATCTCCGAAGCAGAACGGCTCATCAATTATGCCGGGTAAGGTGAATCCGGTTATCCCTGAGGTTTTAAGCCAGATTTCATTTAATATTATCGGTAATGATACGACAATTACCCACGCGGCTGAAGCAGGTCAGCTTGAGCTTAATGCGTTTGAACCGATTATTTTCCATTGTATGTTTGAATCACTCGATACCCTTACAAACGGCGTTAATGTTTTCAGAACAGAGTGTATCGAAGAGATTACCGTGAACGCTGACAGATGTAAGGAACATATCGACAACAGTATCGGTCTTGTTACCGCGCTTTGTCCGCACATTGGCTACTCAAAGGCATCAAATTTAGCTAAAAAAGCGCTCTATGAGCATAGAAGCTTGCGTGAGGTAGTTTTGGAAAACGAAAGCTTTACCCCGGAGGAGCTTGACGAAATTTTAGATGCAAAGAATATGATATAAACCTTAGAGAGGAGAGTTTTCTCCTCTCTAATTTTTTTTAAAAAAACTATTGACAAATACAGTTAGTTATGTTAAACTAACTCAGGAGTTAGATGATACTAACTTAGTTTTGATTAAAAGTGTGATATATATGAATCTTACCCAGGCAATTGAAGGAAAAGAATACATAATTGAACAGATTGAAACTGATGACGAAGAATTAGATGCGTTCCTTTTTTCGCTCGGCTGTTACAGTGGCGAGAGTATCACTGTTATATCGCATCTCAAGGGCGGATGTATCGTTTCAATTAAAGACGGAAGATATAATATTGACAATGCTTTGGCAGAGGCTATTATAATTTAATAGCCTTTGCGGGCTAATTTTTTTAAATGTAAGTTAGTGGTGTCTAACCACTTGAAGATCAAGGAGGAATATATTATGAGAATTGCATTGGCTGGCAACCCGAACTCGGGTAAAACCACAATGTACAATGCTCTCACCGGCAGAAATGAAAAGGTTGGTAACTGGGCAGGTGTTACCGTTGACAAGAAGGAACACCCGATTAAAAAGTCGTATTGCAAAAATAGTAATTTGATTGCAGTTGACTTGCCGGGTGCTTATTCAATGTCACCGTTTACATCAGAGGAGAGTATCACAAGCTCTTATGTAAAGAATGAAAACCCGGATGCGATTATAAATATCGTTGATGCAACGAACCTTTCGCGAAGCCTTTTCTTTACAACACAGCTTTTAGAGCTCGGAATTCCGGTTGTTGTAGCGCTTAATAAGAGCGACATCAACGAGAAAAAGCAGACAATAATTGACATTAAAGCGCTCTCAAGTAAGCTTGGTTGTCCTGTTGTTGAAACGATTTCTACTTCAGCTGAAGGAATGCAGGCGGTTGTTGAGGCGGCTGTTTCTGCAGTAGGCAAGGGTCAGGTTTCTCTGTACAATCAGGGTGATATTGACCTTACAAGCAAGTCTGCAGTTGAGGCGGCTGACAGAGCGCGTTTTGATTTTGTCAATAAGATTGTCAAAGAGGTCGAGACTCGTAAGGTGCTTACCAAGGATAAGAATTCGGGCGATAAAATCGACGCTGTACTTACAAATAAGTGGCTTGGTATTCCGATTTTCGCAGTTGTTATGTTCCTTGTTTTCCAGATTTCTCAGGCTTGGCTCGGTCCGTGGATTGCAGAGGGCTATGAGTTTGAGAACGGAACTGTAATTCCTGGTCTCGTTACATTAATTGAGATGTTCGGTGAGTGGGTTGGAGGATTGCTCGAGGGTGCTAATCCGCTCCTTACTTCGCTGCTTGTTGACGGTATTATCGGCGGTGTCGGTGCGGTTATCGGTTTCTTACCGCTTGTAATGGTTATGTATTTCCTCATTGCTCTTCTTGAGGACTGCGGTTATATGGCGCGCGTATCCGTTGTTTTAGACCCGATTTTCAAGAAGGTTGGTTTATCCGGTAAGTCTGTAATTCCGTTTGTTATTGGTACAGGCTGTGCAATACCTGGTGTTATGGCTTGCCGCACAATTCGCAACGAGCGTGAGAGACGCGCCACTGCTATGCTCGCTCCGTTTATGCCTTGTGGCGCAAAGCTTCCGGTTATTGCACTCTTTGCAGGTGCATTCTTCGAAGATGCTTCCTGGGTTGGTACTCTTATGTACTTTGCAGGTATCGTAATTATCTTCTTAGGTGCACTTTTAGTTAATAAGATTGCAGGGCATAAGAATCGCAAGTCCTTCTTCATTATTGAGCTTCCGGAATATAAATTACCGAGTTTTAAGAGAGCATTCCTTTCAATGTGTTCACGTGGTTGGGCTTACATAGTTAAGGCAGGAACCGTTATTTTAGTTTGTAACACCGTAGTTCAGCTTATGCAGACATTTAACTGGTCATTCACTGAGGCGCAGAGCGCTGAAAGCTCTATTCTTGCAAGTATTGCAAATCCGATTGCATATCTCATTATTCCGATTGTCGGTGTTAAGGCTTGGCAGCTTGCGGCAGCGGCTGTTACAGGATTTATCGCAAAGGAAAATGTTGTTGGTACACTTGCAGTTTGCTATGTAGGTCTTGAGAATCTTATCGATACCGAGGAGCTTGCCCTTTTAGAGGGTGCAGGCGCTGAGGTTGCAGGCGTTTTCGCAATCACAAAGGTTGCAGCACTCGCTTATCTTATGTTTAACCTCTTCACACCGCCGTGCTTTGCGGCTATGGGCGCTATGAATTCGGAAATCAATGACCGAAAGTGGTTCTGGGGCGGTATCGCGCTTCAGTTTGCGGTCGGTTACACCATTGGATTCTTAGTCTACCAGATCGGAACCCTTATTACTACAGGTGCATTTGGTGCAGGATTCATTCCGGGTCTTATTGCGGTTTTAGTGATTGTAGCTGTTGTTATTCACCTTATTAACAAAGCAAATAAGAGCTTAAAGGCTAAGGTGAAGGTGTAGAATAATGGAAAATATTATTCTTTTAGTAATTCTTGCAGTTATAGTGGGAAGTGCTGTGTTCTACATTTACAGAGCGAAGAAAAACGGTGCCAAATGCATCGGTTGCCCCCACTCAAAAGAGTGCGGTAAAAATTGCAATTGTTCTAAATAATAAAAAGTGCGGAATTCTCCGCACTTTTTTCTTATAAATCTCTTGTGTAATGTATGTGTTTTGTGGTAAAATATTCTTAAATTTAATTTGTACCTCGGAAGGAGATTTTTTATGGATACAATTTCGAGCAATTTTATATATGAACAGGTTGACCGCGACCTTGAAGAGGGTAACTGTCAAAAGACCATTCACACGCGTTTCCCGCCGGAGCCGAATGGCTATCTGCACATAGGAAGCGCTAAGGCTATATGGATCAGTGCCGGTACTGCAAAGAAGTACGGCGGCAAGTTCAACCTTCGTTTTGACGATACTAATCCGGTTAAGGAAGAAACCGAGTTCGTTCGCTCAATTGAAGAGGATTTGCGTTGGCTCGGCGCAATTCCGGACGGCGGAATTTTCTACGGTTCGGACTATTTCGATAAGTGCTATGACTTTGCAGTTGATCTTATAAAGCGCGGCAAGGCATACGTTTGCGACTTGAGCGCAGATGAAATGCGCGAGTATCGCGGAACACTTACCGAGCCGGGTAAGAACAGTCCGTATCGCGACAGATCGGTTGAAGAAAACTTAGACCTTTTTGCGCGTATGAAAAACGGTGAGTTCCCGGACGGCTCAAGAACTTTACGTGCTAAGATTGATATGTCATCCCCGAATATGAATCTTCGCGACCCTGCAATTTACAGAATTTTGCACACACATCATC
>JAZPZP010000015.1:0-15497 GCA_045544695.1 Eubacteriales bacterium
CTTTTATTATACAATATTTCCATCATTTGTCAATAAGTTTTTTTAATTTTATACATTATGCACAAATACTTTTGTGCAATATAAATAAAAACAGGAGAGCGTTACACTCTCCTGTTAATTTATTATTCTGCTATTGCCTCATCGTCAACTACGACTTCTTCAAAATCGTGGTAGATATCAAGGCCTGAACCTGCAGGAATAAGCTTACCGATAATAACATTCTCCTTAAGACCAAGGAGCGGATCGATCTTACCCTTGATTGCAGCCTCAGTGAGAACACGAGTGGTCTCCTGGAAGGACGCAGCAGATAAGAATGAATCGGTAGCAAGAGTAGCCTTTGTGATACCAAGAAGTACCGGAATAATTGTAGCTTCGAGTAAGTTTTCACCGTTTGCAACTCGCTCGCGGATTTTCTCGTTAGCTTCCTCAACTTCCATAATATCAACCATAGCACCGGTGAGAAGTTCTGTATCACCCGGCTCGTCAACTCTTACCTTACGGAGCATCTGGCGAACAATAACCTCAATATGGCGGTCATTGATATCAACACCCTGCTGACGGTAAACTCTCTGTACCTCGCGGATGAGGTAGTTCTGAACAGCTGATACGCCAAGGATACGGAGAACATCATGCGGATTGAGAGCACCTTCGGTAAGCTCGTCTCCTGCCTGAATTTCCTGACCGTCCTTAACCTTAACAACTGCGCCGAACGGGATTGCATAGCTTGCAGCCTCGCCCGTATTATTGTTTGAAACAACAATTGTACGCGGAGCATTCTTCTTGATTTCCTCAAATGTAACGGTACCTGCAATCTCGGAAAGGATAGCCATCTTCTTCGGCTTTCTTCCCTCGAAGAGTTCCTCGACACGCGGAAGACCCTGAGTAATATCGTCTCCAGCGACACCACCGGTATGGAAGGTACGCATTGTAAGCTGTGTACCCGGCTCACCGATAGACTGAGCAGCGATGATACCAACAGACTCACCGATGTTAACCGGACCTGAAGATGCAAGGTTTGCACCATAACACTTAGAGCAAACACCATGTTTAGCACGGCACTTGAGTGTTGAACGAATCTTGATACGCTCGATGCCTGCGCCGATAATCTTATCAGCATCAGCACCATCCATAAGCTTATCCTTAGAAACTAAAACTTCACCGGTCTTCGGATCAATCGCATCGTCAACAAGGTAACGACCGACAAGACGATCCTTGAACGGCTCGATAACCTGGTTACCATCTTTGATTTCA
This sequence comes from Eubacteriales bacterium, assembly GCA_045544695.1. Classification (GTDB taxonomy): domain Bacteria; phylum Bacillota; class Clostridia; order Oscillospirales; family JAAYXM01; genus RGIG7332. Next base: position 1,252 of record JAZPZP010000015.1, read on the forward strand.
TAAACCTCAATACCATCAGTTGAGCCACAGTCCATCTCACGAATGATGACATCCTGTGAAACGTCAACAAGACGACGAGTAAGATAACCCGAGTCAGCGGTACGGAGCGCGGTATCAGCAAGACCCTTACGCGCACCACGGGAAGAAATAAAGTACTCAAGTACTGAAAGACCTTCACGGAAGTTAGCCTTAATCGGAATCTCGATGGTCTTACCTGAAGTGTTCGCCATAAGACCACGCATACCTGCGAGCTGACGAATCTGGTTCATAGAACCACGCGCACCTGAGTGAGCCATCATATAAATCGGGTTGAAGCGATCGAGTGACTTTTCAAGAGCGTTTGTAACATCCTTAGTAGTCTTTGTCCACTCCTTGATAACAAGATCATAACGCTCGTCATCAGTAATAAAGCCCTTCTTAAACTGCTTTTCAATATCAGTTACGCGCTTTTCTGAAGCTTCAATAAATTCATATTTTTCCTTCGGAATAACGATATCAGAAACTGAAATTGTAATAGCACCCTGAGTTGAATACTTAAAGCCTAATGCCTTTAAGCGGTCAAGAAGCTCAGCTGTCTGAGTAAAGCCGTGCTTTTCGATTGATTTAGCGATAATCTTACCGAGTTCTTTCTTGGTAACAAGGAAGTTAACTTCTAAATCAAACTCGTGCTCAGGATCAGTTCTGTCAACAAAGCCTAAATCCTGCGGAATCGGCTCATTGAAGATAAGACGACCTGCGGTACACGGAACGATACCTGTCTTCTTAACGCCGTTTACCTCGCGGGTAATACGAATCTTAATCGGAGAATGGAGACCGATAACCTTCTCATTAAGAGCTAAGATTACCTCGTCCATATTAGCAAATATCTTGCCTGCACCATCTTCCTCACGCTCGATAGTGAGGTAGTATGAACCGAGGACCATATCCTGTGACGGAACGGTAACCGGGTTACCATCCTGCGGCTTTAAGAGGTTATTTGCAGATAGCATAAGGAAACGAGCCTCTGCCTGAGCCTCAGCTGAGAGCGGAACGTGAACAGCCATCTGCTCACCGTCGAAGTCCGCGTTGTAAGCGGTACAAACGAGCGGATGGAGACGGAGCGCACGACCCTCAACGAGGACCGGCTCGAATGCCTGAATACCAAGGCGGTGAAGTGTCGGCGCACGGTTAAGTAATACCGGATGGTCCTTGATAACAGTTTCAAGAGCATCCCAAACTTCAGCCTTCTGGCGCTCAACCATCTTCTTTGCACTCTTAATGTTATTAGCGTGGTTATCTTCAACAAGCTTCTTCATAACAAACGGCTTGAAGAGCTCTAAAGCCATCTCCTTCGGGAGACCACACTGATAAATCTTAAGGTCAGGACCGACAACGATAACTGAACGGCCTGAATAGTCAACACGCTTACCGAGAAGGTTCTGACGGAAACGACCCTGCTTACCCTTAAGCATATCTGAAAGCGACTTAAGAGCGCGGTTGTTCGGACCGGTAACCGGTCTGCCACGGCGGCCGTTGTCGATAAGAGCATCGACAGCTTCCTGGAGCATACGCTTCTCGTTGCGGACGATAATATCCGGTGCTTTGAGAGCTAAAAGTCTCTTTAAGCGGTTATTTCTGTTAATTACTCGACGGTATAAGTCGTTTAAGTCACTTGTAGCAAAACGACCGCCATCTAACTGTACCATCGGGCGGAGCTCCGGCGGAATAACCGGAACGATTGTCATAATCATCCATTCAGGACGGTTGCCAGAAGCTCTAAACGCCTCTACAACCTCGAGTCTCTTGATTATGCGAAGCTTCTTCTGACCGTTTGATTCATTAAGCTCTGCGCGAAGTTCTTTTGAAAGTGCCTCTAAATCCATCTCAGCAAGAAGCTCGTAGATAGCCTCAGCACCCATACCTGCGCGGAAATCATCCTCATACTTGAGGACATAATCGCGGTATTCCTTTTCGGTAAGAATCTGCTTTTTCATAAGCGGGGTGTTGCCCGGATCAATAACAATATATGAAGCAAAATATAAAACCTTTTCAAGAAGACGCGGTGACATATCAAGGATAAGTCCCATGCGTGACGGGATACCCTTGAAGTACCAGATGTGGGAAACCGGAGCTGCAAGATCGATATGACCCATGCGCTCACGGCGAACCTTCGCCTTGGTAACCTCAACGCCGCAACGGTCACAGATTTTGCCCTTATAGCGAATCTTCTTATACTTTCCGCAATGGCATTCCCAGTCCTTCATCGGGCCAAAAATGCGTTCGCAGAACAGACCGTCCTTTTCCGGCTTAAGTGTTCTGTAGTTTATAGTCTCCGGCTTCTTTACCTCACCGTAACTCCATTCGCGGATCATATCCGGGGACGCAAGGCCGATTTTAATTGCTTCGAAGGTCGTATAACTCATAATTTAAATCCTTCCTTCTAAAATTTATTCGTTCTGGTTATATCTCGGTATCTGCGAAGATGTCAATATCGTCTGCGTCAAATGAATCCGGCTCTTCGAGATCGTCGAAATCATCTGCAAACTCATCGTCCACTGACTCAACCTCTTCGTCTGAATCCTCTAAAGTATAGCCCGCGCTATCTAAATCGGTATCCATAACGTAGGTTTCTTCGTCGCGGTGGAACTTAGCAAATACATCTTCCTCTTCCTCATCACGAAGTTCAATTTCCTCCATATTCTTATCGAGGACACGAACATCAAGACAGAGAGACTGAAGTTCTTTTACTAAAACCTTGAACGACTCCGGAATACCCGGCTTCGGAACATTGTGACCCTTAACGATTGCCTCATAAGTCTTAACACGACCGACAACGTCATCGGATTTAACAGTAAGAATTTCCTGTAAGGTGTAAGCTGCACCGTAAGCCTCAAGTGCCCAAACCTCCATCTCACCGAAACGCTGACCGCCGAACTGAGCCTTACCGCCGAGCGGCTGCTGAGTAACGAGCGAGTACGGACCGGTTGAACGAGCGTGCATCTTGTCATCAACTAAGTGGTGGAGCTTTAAGAAGTAAACGTAACCGACGGTAACCTTGTTATCAAAGAGGAGACCTGTTCTACCGTCACGGAGCCAGCTCTTACCGTCTTTATCAAGACCTGCCTTGATAAGCGTCTGTTCAATATCATCCTCATTAGCACCGTCAAATACTGGTGTAGCAACCTTCCAACCGAGGGTCTTAGCTGCATAGCCCAAGTGAACCTCGAGCACCTGACCGATATTCATACGAGACGGAACGCCGAGCGGATTCAATACGATATCGAGCGGAGTACCATCCGGTAAGTACGGCATATCTTCCTGCGGGAGAATGCGGGAAACGACACCCTTGTTACCGTGACGACCAGCCATCTTATCGCCGACGCAAATCTTACGTTTTCTAGCAATGTAGCAACGAACTACCATATTGACGCCCGGGCTTAACTCATCACCGTTCTGGCGAGTAAATACCTTAACGTCAACGATGATACCGCTCTCACCGTGCGGAACACGGAGAGATGTATCGCGAACCTCGCGTGCCTTCTCACCAAAGATTGCACGGAGGAGGCGCTCTTCTGCAGTAAGCTCTGTTTCACCCTTCGGTGTAACCTTACCGACAAGAATATCGCCTGAGCGAACCTCAGCACCGATGCGGATGATACCGCGCTCGTCAAGGTCGCGAAGAGCATCTTCGCCGACATTCGGGATGTCGCGAGTGATTTCCTCACAGCCGAGCTTAGTGTCGCGTGCTTCGGTCTCATATTCTTCTATATGAATTGAAGAGTAAACGTCATCTCTGACAAGGCGCTCATTTAAGAGGATAGCATCCTCGTAGTTGTAGCCTTCCCAGGTCATAAAGCCGATAAGAACGTTTCTACCGAGTGAAATCTCACCGTTGCAGGTAGAAGGACCGTCGGCAATAACGGTATCCTTGGTAACGCGCTCGCCAACCTTGACGATCGGGTGCTGGTTGATACAAGTACCCTGGTTGGAGCGCATAAACTTAGTAACCTTATAATCACGAATATCTCCGTTATCATACTTGATTGTGATAACATCTGCTGAAACTGCGGTAACAACACCGTCACCCTCAGCAAGTTCACATACACCTGAGTCAACAGCTGCCTTGTACTCCATACCGGTAGCTACAATCGGCTGCTCAGGTTTTACAAGCGGCACTGCCTGACGCTGCATGTTAGAGCCCATGAGAGCACGGTTAGCGTCATCGTTCTCAAGGAACGGGATCATAGCAGTAGCAATTGAAACCATCATTCGCGGAGAAACGTCGATATAATCAACGCGAGCCTTGTCAACCTCGATAATCTCAGCGCGCATACGGCAAGTAATACGGTCATTCTTGAGACAACCGTTCTCGTCAAGCGGCTCACTTGCCTGAGCGACAATGTACTGGTCCTCAATATCAGCAGTCATATACTCAACGATATCGGTAACCTTACCTGTCTCTTTGTCGATCTTTCTGAACGGAGCTTCAATGAAGCCATACTCATTGATCTGACCGAAGGACGCAAGATATGAAATAAGACCGATGTTCGGACCTTCAGGCGTCTCAATCGGGCAAAGACGGCCGTAATGTGTATAGTGAACGTCACGCACCTCGAATGATGCACGCTCACGGGAAAGACCGCCCGGACCAAGCGCTGACATACGGCGCTTATGAGTAAGCTCAGCAAGCGGGTTTGTCTGATCCATAAACTGAGAGAGCGGTGATGAGCCGAAGAACTCTTTAATTGCAGCGGTAACAGGGCGGATGTTGATGAGCGACTGCGGAGTGACAACGTCCAAATCCTGAATTGTCATTCTCTCGCGAATAACTCGCTCCATACGCGCAAAACCGATGCGGAACTGGTTCTGTAAAAGCTCACCTACGCAACGCAAACGGCGGTTGCCGAGATGGTCGATATCATCGTCATTGCCAATGCCGTGAGCAAGACAGTTTAAGTAGTTGATTGATGCAAAAATATCATCAATAACAATATGCTTCGGAATAAGGTCATCGATGCGGAGCTCAATCTGCTCGTAGAGTTCCTCGCCGCTGTAGTTTGAAAGGAGCTCGTTTAATACATTGAAGGAAACCTTCTCGTGAATACCGAACTTCTCCTGCGGGTCGAAGTCTACAAAATCCTTCATATCGACCATGCCGTTACCGAAAGCCTTAACAGCCTGACCGTCAACATCGAGGATTGCCTCGTTAACACCGAGCTTTGCAAACTCGCTCGCACGCTCGCGAGAAATAATCTCGCCCGGCTCTGCGATAATCTCACCTGTAGTCGGATTGACAATCGGAGCCATGAGCTTCTTACCAACGATACGAGTAGCAAGGTTTAACTTTTTATTATATTTATAGCGGCCAACATTTGATAAATCATAGCGGCGCGCATCAAAGAACAGATTTGTAATAAGAGTCTTTGCACCGTCGATTGTCGGCGGTTCACCCGGACGCAGACGCTTATAAATCTCAATCAACGCATCTTCTTCGGTCTTTGACGGATCCTTATCGAGCGTTGCAATAATACGCTCGTCCTCGCCAAAAAGCTCCTTGATCTGCTCGTCAGTAGAAACACCAAGAGCACGAATAAAGGATGTAACAGGAAGCTTTCTGTTTTTATCAATACGGATATAGAAAATATCATTGAGGTCAGTCTCATACTCAAGCCAAGCACCGCGGTACGGAATAACAGTAGCCGCGTAGATAGCAGAGTCAGACTTGTCTCTTCTCTCCTCAAAATAGATGCCCGGAGAACGGACGATCTGAGAAACGATAACGCGCTCGGCACCGTTAATTACAAAGGTACCTGTCTTTGTCATTATCGGGAAATCACCCATAAAGATTTCCTGCTCTTTAATCTCTTCCGTTTCCTTATTGCGGAGTCGAACCTTAACCTTAAGCGGTGCAGCATAAGTAGCGTCGCGCTCCTTGCATTCCTTAACGCTATACTTCGGAGTCTCCTCGAACGTATAGTCGACAAAAGAAAGCTCTAAGTTGCCGGAGTAGTCGGAAATGGCATCAACATCGTTGAACACCTCTTTCAGACCTGTTTCAAGGAACCATTTGTAAGAGTCCTTCTGCACCTTAATGAGATTCGGCATTTCAAGTATCTCATTTAAGCGGGCAAAGCTCTTACGAGTAGTTCTTCCATACTGGACGTCACGTGTCATGAATTTATCACTCCCGTATCATAGTTGTTGTGTCCTGTGTCGCTTGCGCGACACGCCCGGGTTTGTTGGCAAAAACTCAAGGTAAAACCTTGTTTTTTTAGCCTTTGCGTAGTATAATTCAATTATAGAATGCGCTAAATCGGCATTATAATTGAGAATACTATTTTATCATTTTTTATGCAAGTTGTCAATAATTATTTTTGTGTTTTTATTCTATGTATAAAAGTCCGCACCCATTTGAAGTGGGTGCGGACTTTATTTTATACCGTAAAAAACGAACTTTATCAGCCAATTTGTGTTATTACCAGGTGTGCAGAAACCGGTCGTGTTCCTCCTGCAAGCGGAGTAATCGTGAGCGCCGCCGCAGTGCCCTCCGGATTTCTGACCGTTAGGATTGAATCTGTTGCACTTGTTGTCACGAGAGCCATACCAATAATTTGAGAAACTCCTGTCGCTCGTCCTGCTACCGTATATTCCAAATCTTCGCCGTTCAAGGTAAGAATTAATTGTCCTGCCTCTGTTACACTCACCTGGAACAGTACCTGATAGGTTCCGATTTCTGACAGAGTAAATGAATCCGGACCTGCTCTCAGTATGCTCGTACCACTACTTGGACCGTCCTGAGGAAAGCTTACATCTGTTCCCGGCGCAACTGTAGCTGAGTTGTCAGGCGGCATAAGCGCATAAAAATCAGCAAAGCTCAAAACTCCCGGTTCGCCCTGCGGGCCTGCCGGGCCTGTCTCACCAATCGGACCTTGCGGACCTACCGGTCCCGTCTCACCAATCGGACCCTGCGGACCTGCCGGGCCTGTCTCACCAATCGGACCTTGCGGGCCTGCCGGTCCCGTCTCACCAATCGGACCCTGTGGACCTGCCGGTCCCGTCTCACCAATCGGACCCTGTGGACCTGCCGGTCCCGTCTCACCAATCGGACCTTGCGGGCCTGCCGGGCCTGTCAAACCAATCGGGCCCTGTGGACCTGCTGGTCCGGTTTCTCCTATCGGACCCTGTGGACCAATCGGACCTTGCGGTCCCACATCTCCTGTTTCTCCGGCAGAACCACGCGGACCTCGCGGACCAGGAGGTCCCGGAGGACACTGAGGACATGGAGGACAAGGTGCACAATCTTCTTTTCTGTCGCAACAATCGTTTGAAAAATGATTGCTTCTACCACAAGGTATCGTCTGATAGCCATCATTGTTGCGGTCATTGTCACAATCATTTCTGTTTCTGAAACTATTCATTTCGCTCATTGTCGCCTCCTATTATAAGTCGGAACTATCTAATAAATAATTCCGCATTACATAATATGGTTTGTCCTCACAAAAAGACACTGAGAGGCTCCTACTCACTCAAGTTAAACATCGTAAATAAATATCAAAAGACGGAAATGTGCACACATTTCCGTCTTTTAGCCTGTTAAATTAAATATTTTTTAACTATTAATAAGCATTTTTTCTCAACATTTATGCCTGTGCAGGAAAATCTGTCTTTAAGTCTGAAAGGTATTCATCAATACTTGTTGCAGAAACTTCCCATTCATCATTTTCGCGCACAAAAATATTCACCGATGCATTCGAAACGAAATCACACTCTTGCATCTTTTCAATGCTACCATGCTCAACTATAGTTTGTGCCGCACGAATTACGGTAGCGTGAGTTACAGCAAGAACTGTTTTGCCTTCATTCTCATCAGCAATTCTGTTAAGCTCCGACATTATTCTTATCCCCAACTCTTCTGCCGATTCACCACCTGTCGGGCGACTTTTTCCGATATCCTCAAGCCATATTTTATAATCTTCTGCATACTTAAGCGCAATATCAGTATATTTCATACCCTCCCAAATACCTGCATAAATCTCTCGCAGAGCCTTGGTTTTTATAATTTTCATATTGAGCTTCGCTGCAACTGCGCTTGCAGTATCATATGCACGTGAAAGGTCACTTGAATAAATTTTATCGATCTTATAATTTTCCGCTATATATTTTGCCGCGAGTTTAGCCTGCTGCCGTCCGACACTTGATAACGGCATATCAAGCTGCGCCGCAATAATACCGCTTCTGTTTGCCACACTCTCTCCGTGTCTTAATAAAATTACCGTTGTCATAAAAATCACCACGATTAATTTTATCATACAACAAATTTCTTTTCAATAAAAATACGGGCAATCGTTTCCGATTGCCCATTATTTAAAAGATATTGTCTGAAATTCAAAATTTTATGGAAGGTAATCATATTCGTGTCGTGCTGACTTGCACTTCCATTATAGCCGGTACGTGACAGCAAATAAATATCATCGTCCGAGAAAATAAAGTTTGCATAAGAAAAAGCATCGTACTTATCAGGATCTCCTTGAATATGATATGCAATTTTCCACTCTTCCATATCATCAGATACCGCCATAACAAGAACTCTTCTGGCATGCGGCCAATGGTTTCCGATTGCTATAAATTTACCCGTTACCGGGTCTTTCTTTATTTCAAACTTACTTATTGCCGAAAGTGGGAAGTTTGTAATTCTCCTCGGATTATACATCGGCTTTTCCGGATCCGAGGTGTCAACATTCATCATAAGTGACAACTCGTATTTCATTGTACGAAGAAGGTTTACAACGCCATTTGGTCCCTCCACAATGTTACCCTCAATGCACTGATACGGGTCAACATCCTCAGGATAATAAAGCTCGGACATTGTCCAGTTTTCAGGATTTAGCAGATCCGCATCCTTGTCAATCGACAAAACTCCCAAGTGATGTGCAAGGTCGTAATACTTCTTTGCCATAAAGCATTCTTTACCTGTGCGAGGCTCCGAGCGTATTTCAACATGACCGTACTCCATAGCCTTATACAGCCTATCACCAATTATAACAGGATGCATGCTCGAAGTATGCCAACCCCAGCGATGTGCACTTTCACCGTAAAATAATGTTACAGGAGTTCCCCAGGTCTCGCCTTCATCATCTGAGCGCATAATAACCAAATCGTCATATTCACAGCGAAGTGTCAAGAAATAAAGGACTCCATTATGAACAAAAAGTGAGCCGTTTATTGAGTGCATAATATCGCCAACATATTGCCAAGTTTCACCCTCGTCTTTTGAACGGTAGGTTTTAGCAAGACACGGCAGTGCGGGAAATTCATTTCTGTCAACGAAAATTGCAATAGAGGCAAACAGATCCCCTGACGGAAGTCGCACAATTGACGGCGCACAAGGTGACCTTCCCGAGTAATCGTATGCAGTATCCAGTGGGTGCAGATAATCAAGCACTACTGCATTTGGAATTTCCTTTCCTGTTCTGACGATACGCTGGTGGCTAGACTTGCCGTCCTCAGTTTTTACATAAAACTCATAATCGCAGAGTTCTTCAAGTCCGTCAACAACTGCTGTTCCATACGGCACGGTGTAAATTTTAAATTTATCTTCACTTCCGAATTTGCGAACATAAACCTTGTGCTCTATATCAGGTGCACCTTTATCAATATAATCAAATATAAAGCCGAACTCAAGCGGAATGAGACGCGTTACATAAGGGCTAAACTCCATTTCCTTTTCGCTCGGTCTTATATAAGGTTTAAACTGGCACGAAGTTGTTCCTTTCACTGTCATCACTGCCTTCCACTTTTCTTTATTGTACTTAATACATAAATTTAAGTCAATATGTTTTTTAGTCATCTTTTTATAATTTTAAGACATAATCATATCCTTGTCCCCTGCCGCATAGATTATAGATGATAAAGGAGTTGATTTGATGAAAGGCTTAAGCGAGGCTGAAGCGCGCAGACTTTTGGAAATACACGGTGAAAACAGAATAAAAGCAAAGAAAAAAACAAGCGCATTCAAGCTACTTGCAGGGCAGTTTCAGGATGCACTTATTATAATTCTTTTAATTTCCACGCTGATTTCGCTTGCAATGGGTGAATACGTTGAGGCGATAACAATTTCAGCGATTGTCGTAATCAATGCGCTTTTAGGTTTTATACAGGAATTTAAAACCGAAAAAACGCTTGAGAAGCTTGGAAATCTCGCCGCTCCCACCGCTACCGTTTTGCGAGACGGTAGCTTTCGCGAATGTGAGGCGTATCGTTTAGTTCCGGGCGATATTGTTAAATTACAGGCGGGCAGTAAAGTCCCTGCTGACGGTGAATTTTTGAGTTGCAGCGCAGTTACCGCCGATGAATCGATGCTGAGCGGTGAATCCATAGGCGTTTCAAAAAAAGTCGGTGACTCAGCCTATATGGGAACAAATATTACCGCAGGTAGTGCAACAGTCAAAATAACCAAAACCGGTGAGCATACAGAAATGGGTAAGATTGCAGGAATGCTTGAGAAAATAGAAACATCTGCCACTCCCCTGCAAAAAAGGCTTGCTCAGCTGAGTAAATACATAGGAATCGGCGCTCTTGCTATTTGCGCGGTTGTTGCTATATGCGGAATACTTCGCGGTGAGCCGATTTTCGATATGCTGCTTTGCGGAATATCACTCGCTGTCGCGGCAGTGCCCGAAGGGCTTCCGGCAATAGTAACAATTGCTCTTGCGCTTTCTATAAGTCGAATGGTGTCGCGTCGCGCACTAACCAAAAAGCTTCATGCAGTCGAAACGCTCGGCTGCGCCGATATTATTTGTTCAGACAAAACAGGAACTCTTACCGAAAATCGTATGACAGTTCAGAAAATCGCTCTTTGGGAGAAAATTTATGATGCCGACGAAAAATTGCACGGAAATCAAATCGAAACGATTATGATAACCGCTGCAAGTTGCAACAACGCAACGGTTACATATAAAAATAAAAAGCCCAAATTCTTCGGTGAGGCGACAGAAGTAGCACTTCTCACTATTGCAGAGAAATACGGGGTTAAAAAGACTGAAGTAATTGATGAAATTCCTTTTGACTCAAATCGGAAGATGATGAGCGTTCTCACATCAGACGATAAAATTTATTCTAAAGGTGCGCCCGACATACTCCTCACCAAATGCACGCATATTTTAACATCAAGCGGCGTGCGTGAAATGAGTGTTACTCATCGCAGAAAAATTCTTTCACAAAATGAGCAAATGGCAGCAAACGCACTTCGTGTTCTTGCCTTTGCGTATCGCGAAAGTGCAACTCTTTGCGAAGAAAAGCTTATTTTCGTCGGACTTATGGGAATGCTTGACCCGCCGAGGCGCGAGGCATATACCGCGGTAAAAAAGTGTAAAGACGCCGGAATCCGTCCAATTATGATAACTGGCGATCACGCAAGCACCGCTCGAGCAATTGCATCTAAGCTTAAAATCTTAAACGACGACGATATCGTTATGACAGGTAGTGAGCTCGATACGGCAGATGATGATAAGCTTTTAAACTTACTTCCGAAAATATCAGTTTTTGCACGCGTAACACCAGCTCACAAGTTACGCATAGTAAAGGCTTTTAAGTCGCTTGGGCATATTGTCGCAATGACGGGTGACGGAGTTAATGACGCACCCGCAATTAAAGAGGCGGACATCGGAGTTTCTATGGGAATTACAGGTACTGATGTAACAAAGGAAGCCGCAGATGTAATTTTACTTGACGATAACTTTGCAACCCTCGTAAGTGCTGTCGAAGAAGGAAGGGTTATTTACAGCAACATAAGAAAATTCATTCGCTATCTACTCTCCTGCAACATTGGCGAGGTTGTTACTATGTTTTTTGCAATGCTTTTTGGACTTCCTATACCGCTTATTCCAATTCAAATTCTTCTCATTAATCTTGTGACAGACGGACTCCCCGCAATTGCTTTAAGCCTTGAGCCTGCGGAAGATGATACTATGAAAAGATTGCCGAGAAGTGCTGATGAGTCGGTTTTCTCAAACGGTCTTGCAAAAACAATTTGTATTCGCGGACTTCTTATAGGCCTTACAACACTCGGCGTTTTTTATATGCTTTATATTCAAAGTAATTCGATTGCACTCGCACGCACAGGAGCCCTGCTTACTTTAGTTTTGACCCAGCTCATTCACGTTTTCGAATGTAAAAGCGAAACTCGCGGTCTGCTCGCCATACCCATATTCAATAACAAACCGCTCCTGTTCTCCGTTTTATGCTCAATTATATTTATGTATCTTGTAATTTACACGCAATTTTTCTCAAGTATTTTCCAAACTGTTCCACTATCGGGAAAGCACTTAATTACGGTTTTACTTTTCTGCCTTACAGTTCCGATAATTTCAAGTTTTCTTAAAAAGACAAAAGGATGAGTACTTAGTACTCAGTCTTTTATTTTATTTAAAAACTTGTTTAACATATCAATAAATTCATAGGCTTCATCTGTTCTCTCAACATTTTTTTGCTTTATATAACCTATTATATACCGCTCCTCAGTTTCCAACGGAACTGAGACGACATTCCCGTTATTTAATTCAGATGTCATTATTCCTGTTCCGACTGTATAGCAGTCAGTTGACAAAAGAAGGTTCATAAGCGTGGCACGGTCATTAATTTTAACATTGTTGCCGTTCAAGTTAAACTCTGTAAGCTCTTCAAAAAACAATGCAGCGCTGTTCTCTCCCTGTTCATAGAATACATAAGGAAAACCAAGTAAATCGTTGCAACTTACCTGTGTCTCACTCGCAAGTTTGTGATCCTTTCGGACAAAAATATGCGGTTTTGTTTCAATCAGCATCTTAAAATCAAGCTTATTTTTAGATAAATATCGCTTCATCAATTGTTCTTCAGATTTCTTAATCGCAATAATCCCAAGATCTGAAACCGAGTTCTTAACACTTTCAATTACTTCATATGTTTTTGTTTCCTGAAGGGTTAGCTTAAACCTACTGTTTTTTATCGAATTGACAAATCGTGTAAACACCTCTGCCACAAAATCGTAGTGTTGTGTTGCGATGCACAGATGTTTGAGTTCTTCTTTTGCCTTATATCGCTCACTTATCATTTCAGCTTGTGACACGATTGACGCGGCATAATGTATAAACTCGCTGCCCTCACGAGTTAAGTTAACGCCTTTATTTGATCGTTCAAAAATAACAATTCCAAGCTCTTGTTCTAAATTTTTAACTGCTTCCGATAAACTTGCTTGAGATGTAAAAAGTTTTATAGCCGCTTCGTTAAAAGAACCTTCTTGCGCTATTTTTACCGCGTATTTGCACTGTTGAATTGTCATTTTATATCACACTCCCCAAAAATAAAACGGCATTGTATATTAAAATAATCCCAATTGACGGTATCATATTATTCGTTTTTACTCTTATAACTTCATTAAAAACCATGTTGAATCCGACAAAAAATAAAATCACATATCCGATTGTCGCGAGCTGTGAGATTGCTGCAGCGGTAAAAAAGTTTCTGGCAAAATATGCAATACACGCGACAATTATTTGAATTATGCCCACCGGGATTGAAGAAAATGAAACCTCACTACCCAATATTGCACCTAAAGAAATTGCAAGCGGAAAGTCAACCAGTGCCTTTGATATAAGCACACTGTTATCTGAATTCAGCACACTGCATATCGGCCCGATTATTTGAAGACCTCCGATACTAAATAGCATTGTCGCTGTTATAAAACCCGATTTGCTTTGTTTATCGGTCGCTTTGGAGATTTTCTCTTCAAGATTTATAACTTCCCCAATTAAGTTGCCTATCAGCAAAGCAAAAATGGTAAGCAAAATGTTTTTTGTTGCAATCGTATTATTATCAATTGTTATAGTATTTGAAATCACATTAACAGCACTCATAAACATAATCGAAATACCAAGAATTTGGATAAGACTTTTCATTGATGCAAGCTTTTTCTTAAATAAATTTCCAATTATGCCACCAAGTGCGATGGCTGCTACGTTACATAGTGTTCCAAGCATAAGTCCACCTCTTAAAACTGTCACTATATTTATTATATATTTGAATATGACAGATGTAAAATACGGAAATGCTTTAATGTGTTATAGAAATTTACTATGATAGTAAAAAAACAGCTCAGAGGAAATCCTCTGAGCTGTTTAATTTGCAAGTTATAATTAACGATTATTCGTTAACAGCGATAACAACGCCTGAAACTACAGTTCTGCCACCCTCACGAATAGCGAAGCGGAGACCCTCTTCGATAGCGATCGGAG
>JAZPZP010000016.1:0-15561 GCA_045544695.1 Eubacteriales bacterium
CTCTCCGCCAAAGGGAAAACACACCATCCGTAGGTTGGTGTGTTTTTTCTTTTGTGGTAAAACAGAGAGTGAGGATTCGAAAAGGGCGGCTGCTCGCAAGCAGCAAAAAAGCTGCCGGTGGCAGGTTTTTTAGTCCGCGGGTAGACTCCCCCTCTCTCCGCCAAGAAATAACGGATGCCCTTTCGGCGTCTTCGCTTAGGGATAAATTGTCTTAAAATGTCTCTTTTAGTCCATTACTGCACAAAAAACACTCGTAATCCGTCAGGATAACTTCGTATTTTTTGTTTGTACTGAAGCAAAAAGAGAATATTTTAAGATGCCATACAGTTTTGAAGTAGAGATTTTTCGTTAAGAGAAAGAATAAAAATCCGGCAATACTGACGTATTGTCGGATTTTTTGATGCACTATTTACGGAAAATATCAGTTCAAAACCAACTTCTCCCTAAGGGAAGCCGCCGTTAGGGTGTCCGTTATTTTTTTGTAATAGTTGGTGGGATTCGAACGGCGGCTCTTAGTGGGGTGCCGGTGGCACGCCGTAACCGCCGTGGCTTTTTCGCAAAAAAGCGAATTCCCCTCTCTCCTCCTCTTTCCCGCAAAGCAGGCTTTGCGGGAACCCTTTTTATGAAGTAACAAGTAATAGTTAAAAGTGAATAAGTTAAGGAGTGTCGAGTGGCACTCTTTTTTGTTTTTGATTTCGAAACACTATTTTTTAGCCTAATTTCAAGTGTTTGCAAGGGTTTAAAAAATAATTCCAAAAAACAGTTGACAATAACCAACTTATATGTTAAACTTGTTATTACAAGCGAAACGAACATATGTTTTGAAAGGAGGTGAGAAATATGAATAACAAAAACTATTGGGAAAAAACACGGTATATTCCTAAGACATCTTTTGATAGCTACCTTGCAAAGGATAAGAAAAAAGAGTATAATCAAAATAACCCAACTACATATTCCACTTTTACACAAAGTTATCAAAAGAATAAAAATGCTTTTGATAATGATGCGGTTGCAAATTCTGCTCTTGATTATCTTTATTCTTCCAATAACCGAGGTAAAACACAGAGCTTTTTGGAAAACAACGGATTTCCAACCGCTGAAGACCGCGAGTACAATAAGGAATATTACGGTGTGCAGGAAGAAAATAATCGTATGCAAGATTTGTTAAAATTCAAAACAAACAGCATATTAAATCCCAAATTGCCGGATAAAAACGACCGATTATTCTTAAGCGGTTTTTTAGGCGACGAAGAGGAAGAGCGAAATTACCAAAACGAAATAGCAAATGTAAATCGTGCGAGAGAAGAACTTAACAATGCATTTCGCGGTTCAATATTTGAGAGCGCATTGAATGGCAATTCTACTCCGACAATACAGAAAATCAACTCTACTCCCCAAATATCGCACGCCATACTTCGCAATCCCAATGACAAAGCCGAACCCAAGCCAATTGGCACCCATGACCTGAATAAACCATTGAGCATTGAACAGTATTCATTAAAAAGAGATGGAGAATATAAAACCAAGCCCTCAAACCCCGATGCCATAGAGTTTGGAGAAGATTCTGAAACCTATAAAATTCTCCAAGATCTAAGCAAACGATGGTACGCAACTTCCGATTCTGCAGAAAAGGACAGATTGCACGAGGTAGCTGAGAAAGTTAGAATGTATCATCGTCAGGGAACACCTATTGTTGATAGGCACGATGCGATAATGAATCTTTTGCACGAAAATAAAAAGACAGCACAAGATTATCAGAAAAGAATGACATATGGCATTCCGGGTTTCCTATATCGTATGACAGATGGAGATTTTTTCTTAGATTCCTCGACATATCTTATCGGAATGGTAGATAAAGGTGATTGGGACTATAAGTACAATGACGATTGGCGAGTAAAGTATGATTATTTTGATGGCGAAGATATGGATACTCCCGGAAGTAATTACAGAAATTGGAAGAAGTGGATGTATTTTGATGGATACTTGATATCGGCAGACAAGCTTGGTAATATGAATATGGCGTATGTTGGCAAGAATATGGGGCTGGCCGAGTGGGTCTATAAAAACTTTGAAACCACGGACAAAGATGACGAATTTTGGGTACAATACGGTATTGATCTTGCGAAATCAGGGAGGTAAATTATGAAGAAACTTTTAATTGTGAATATATTAGTTTCTCTTGCTTTCATAGTTTCAGAGCCAATTATGACATGGTGTGAAAATTGGGCTGATTCGTATAGTCTGGGCGCAGAAATGGCTTTAGGAATGTTAATGCCTGTCGTTCTGTTTGCATTTATTCTTTTTATCATCTTCTCCGTATCGCTATCCTTGTATTTAGCCGTTGTTACGAAAGATATAAAACAAACTATACCAATTTTAGCGCTCATTGCATTTGCGATAATATATATTGCTCTGTCAAACCAAGACAGTTTGTGGATAAGAGTCATTGAATACTATAAATCATATGGCTTACATATGGCTTAAATTAAACCCCATTCGTTTCGTTTGTAATTTAAAACCCCAATGGTACATTTTCACCGTTGGGGTTTTCTGTTGCGAAGAATGGAAAAAGATAGTATAATAAATTCAAACGATATTTTTAATCCTAAATTACCGGATAAAAATGACCGATTGTTTTGATTAAAAGCTTCGGTGCAGACAAATTCGGCAATATGAATATGGCGTATGTGGGCAAAAAAATGGGACTTCCGGAGTGAGTTTATAAAAACCGCACTACGATGGACGATCCCGAGGATATATTTTGGATTGACAAAGGAACCGCCTATGCAGAATCAGGGAGGTAAGTAACAGTGAAAAAAATTGCTTTGTATATAGCTTTAGCAACACTTTTGCTGCTTATTGTAAATATCATAAAACCTGTAGAAGAACACATAGGACTTGGCAATGTGCCCGGAAACCACTTAAACGGCGGTTATTTTGTTGAAGACGAAGAGTTTTTTTACTACAAAGTAACTTCTCGTGAAAAAAGCCGAATATACAAAGTAGATAAGAAAACTTTGAAAACCACAAAATTAGCTACGACTATTTTGGGTGTGGATTATTTGAATGTTGCAGGGAAATATATTTATTATACCGATGGGTCGCCGGGGTTCATATGGAAAATGAGCAAGAATGGAATTTTCCGCCGCCCTGTATTGCTCAGAGATGCAACAGATGTCATCATAAGCGGAAACAGGATATATTACAGATTTGAGCTTTTAGACGGACCACTCATTGATACAGAGTGGCTTAAACCTTACGTGGGCAGTATTTACTCCTGCGATTTAAACGGCAGAAACAAAAAGCTCATTTCAAAAGAAGAAATCCTGCACTTTGTCGTTGACGGTGATAAGATTTATTATACTGACCACACAGATAACAATTCTATATGGAGAATGAACACATCGGGCAAAAACAGAGAAAAACTGCACTCAAAAAAATCCACTGAACCGGGGTTTTGTGTTCCTAATTTTGACGAAAAATATCTTTACTTCACCGCAGATGATTGTCTTTATCGAATGGATAAAGAAACTCTTAAAAAAGATGTTTTACTCAAAGATAACTTTTCGGAAATGATAGTTTACGGTGACTCAATATTTTTCTCTACATCTGATGAAAGAGGAATATACAGACTTTCAAAAGACGGAAAAGAAAAAGAGCATCTTATCAAAGGAGAGTTTTCCGGCTTTAACGTTGCTGAAAACTCACTGTTTATTTACTACAACGATGGGCTGCACCACTTTGATATCAAAACGCGAAAACTTACAAAACTTTCTGACAATTAAACATTTCACAGAGGTGTTTTTGTGAAAAATCTTAAACCGAACGATGCGATTAAATACGGCAATCGCCTTATTATGATGCACGAGGGACAGATTGTTGTTGACATTGAGGGCGAGAAAAAGAGTAAACTCACAACGCAAGAGCTTTTAAGCCTCTTTGAGGCAGGAAGCGGCGGCGGAACGCTCTCGGATAAGCAGATTTTATCTAAATAAATTAAAAAGCCTTGATGATTAATCAAGGCTTTTTATATTGCAATTACATTCGTTTCCCACGCAGGGATGTACGGATAGTGGCGCAGATAAATTTTATAGTCGGGATTTAATTCTTTGATTAAAATCGGAAGGGAGAACACATCCTCATTCCTATGATAAACCGCGCAAAAAAGCTTCGGCTTATGGTTCTTAATCGTATTTCGTGAGCCGTAAAGCGCTTCCCTTTCAGCGCCCTCAACATCAAATTTAATAATATCGGCCCTCTCACCGCAAAGCACGGAATCGAGAGAACGCATTTCTATAGTTTTGCCCTTGCCGACGCGGGAATTTCTTCCGCCACGAGTAGAAAATTCCATCTCGGTATCTTCACTCCACGCGCCTGCGTTTATTGCACAAACTCCCTCGGTCTTCTCCAATAGCTTTCTGAAATTGCGCGAATCCGGCTCGAGCGCTGTAATTTTCCCTGCTCCTCTTGCGTAATGCAAGAACTCGCGGATTGTATCACCGTCGTATGCACCTAAATCGACGTAATGCTCATTTCCCGACGGGCAAAGAAGGTTTTCATAAACCTCACAAGGTTCGGTTTCCATTAACTTTAAGTAGCTAACTTCGCCTGTTATTTTATATAAAAGCGTGTTTTCGAAAACTTTTTTTGACTGTTCATCAGCGAGCAAATTATAGACACTCTTAAGCTCATTAAAATGCTCAGATACAAAGTCAAAATCAAAAAGCCCATCGCCGACAACCGGAACATCGGGCGCGTAAAGCTCATAATTTTCGCTCATTTTATAAATTCTTTCCATCGTGGGCGCATCGTGCACACCGAAGGCGACTAAAATTATAAATTCATCGTACATAGCGGTGATTTCGGAAAATTTACGCACCTTATAGCCGTTCCAACTATGTCCGCGGACGAATTCATCGGACGCGAATATTTCTGAAACTTTAACGCTTTTTTCATCGAGCACACGCATTATTTTCTCCGCGCCGTCACCCATTCCATAAAGCATTATCGGGCGCTTTGCAGACACCACCCTATCCCACACGGAGACTTTATTTTCAAGAAATTCAAACATAAGCTTATCCTTTAATCACCGTTTTATCGGGCAACGTGAAATGGTCATCCGTCTGCACATCGGTATTGATTGCAAGAGCGGAAACCGAGACGACTACCTTATCGCCCTCGAGTACCTGACCGAGGCGTAAAAGCCCGTCATTTACCGAAATCCAGTACTTTTCAGTATTTCCGCTACCTTTCTTTGCCTCAGCGTAAATGCACATTTCACCCTCGTAGCGCACGAGATAGGCACTTTGGATGCTATCATCCGGGAGCGCTAAAAGGTCGGTATAATCCATCATCATCTGCTCGTTTTCAGGCTTAAATTCGCCCTTTGGGAGCGTTACATATCGCGCAGAGCCTGCGTACCAATAATACGCATTTTCGTTATTTAGTATAAGGCTCATCGTAAGGTTGCCGTAGGAATTTAAAACGTCAACGCGCGAAACGCCTTCCTTTACCCATCTGCGACGCAGAAAAGGCGCGCTCTTATCGTCGTAAAAAAGCTCACACTTGCTCTCAACATAATACGACTTCGGGCGATTGAGCGCTTCAACTACGCTTTTAACGTTACCGCGATTTACCTCTAAACGGACATAATCCGGGTTTTCCGCACCCTCCCCCTCTTGAACCTCTTCGGGAAGCTCAGGAAGATCGGGCGATAAATGCCACGAGCCGAAAAATGAAAAAAGGAGAACGAAAGCGAGTACCGCGCCTATCGCAATAAGTGATAGCTTAAAAAACGAAAGCGGCTTCTTACTCATATCTTCATCCTCCTTCTAAGTTTTATTAAAAATCAGCAGGTCTTTCACCTTTGCCGGTGAATTTCCAAATAATCGCCTCGGCGATACGTCGGGACGCATTACCGTCACCATACGGATTTACCGCTTTAGCCATCTTGTCATAAGCGCTTTTGTCAGTAAGTAATTCGTTTGCCATTGAAACGATTACTTCGCGCTTAACGCCTGCAATCTTAACCGTTCCTGCTTCAACTGCCTCAGGGCGCTCGGTCTCGCAACGGAGAACGAGTACCGGCTTACCTAAGCTCGGCGCTTCTTCCTGTAGTCCGCCCGAATCGGTTAAAATCAAATAGCTTCGTGCCATTAAGTTATGCATATCATCAACATCAATCGGGTCGATTAAGTGAACCCTATCAGCACCCTCAAGCATCGGGAACACGGTATCGCGAACAGCCGGGCTTAAATGAACCGGATAAATTACCTGAATATCAGGATTTGCGGCAACAATATCGCGAACTGCATTCATAATATTTTCCATCGGCTCTCCGTAATTTTCGCGACGATGCGCTGTTAAGAGAATCGTTCTGTATTTAGAAAAATCAATCTGCTTTAAAGCGTCAGCCTTAAATTCGTAATTTTCCTTTACCGTTGTCTTGAGCGCGTCAATTACCGTGTTACCGGTGATGAAAATTTCTTCTGTAATATTCTCGCGGAGAAGATTATTTTTATTATTAATCGTCGGCGAGAAGTGAAGGTCGGCGATATTGCCGGTTAGCTTTCTGTTAATCTCCTCAGGGAACGGAGAGAACTTGTCAAACGAGCGGAGGCCTGCTTCAACGTGGCCTACTTTAACGCCGTGATAGAAAGCGCAGAGCGAGCTTGCAAAAGTAGTCGAAGTATCGCCGTGAACCAAGACGATATCCGGCTTTGCCTCGGTAAGCACTTTATCTAAACCATCTAAAATCTTTGTTGTAATGCTCGCAAGAGTCTGGCGCGGAGCCATAATATTTAAGTCATAATCAGGCTTTATATTAAAAATATTAAGCACCGAGTCGAGCATTTCACGGTGCTGTGCAGTGACACAGCAGATAGGCTCAATCTCGGGATGTTTTTCAAGTTCAAGCTGCAGAGGCGCCATCTTAATCGCCTCGGGACGGGTTCCGAAAACCGTCATAACTTTAATCTTTTCCATTCCTAACACCACCAATATATTATTAAGTTAATCATACTATATTTCAGAATTAAAATCAAGTTTTTTATTGATTGCATTTTTTACTGTGAGGTGTTATAATTTCTCTATTAAATGACGCGAGGTAACACTATGGAAAATCGCTTTACAAAAGGCTTGAAGGACGGACTTCCAATTGCGCTCGGCTACATTTCCGTTTCATTTACATTCGGAATTGCAGCGGTTGCAGGTGGACTTCCCGTCGGCATTGCAATTTTAATTTCTATGACAAATTTAACATCTGCCGGGCAATTTGCAGGGCTTAATTTAATACTTTCGGGCGGCAGCTTATTTGAAATGGCGCTCACTCAGCTCGTTATAAATGCGCGATACGCGCTTATGTCGCTTTCTCTTACTCAGAAGTTTTCGTCCTCGGTAAACAGGTTTACAAGATCACTTCTCGCTTTCGGAAACACCGATGAAATCTTCGCGGTTGCAAGCTCAAATGAGAAAGACGTCGGAGCTAAATACTTCTTAGGGCTTATGACGCTTCCCTACTTCGGTTGGGCGCTCGGTACAGCGCTCGGCGCGCTCGCAGGTAACATTTTACCCGGAAGCGTTACATCCGCTCTCGGCATTGCGATTTACGGTATGTTTATCGCGATTATAATTCCGCCCGCTAAGAAATTCAAGCCGATTTTAAAGGTGATTATTTTAGCGGTAATTTCAAGCACAATCCTGCATTTTCTCCCTATTTCAAGCGGATTTTCAATTATTATCTGCGCAGTAGTCGCGTCCCTCTACGGTGCGCTTCGCCATCCTGTAAAGGAGGGTGAAAATGAATAATTTAGTCCTTAATTTAATCATAATGGCAGGCGTTACGTACTTAATTCGTATGATTCCGCTGAGCCTGGTACGCGGAAAAATTAAAAGTACATTTATCAAATCTTTTTTATTCTACATACCCTATGCCGTTCTCTCCGCAATGACCTTCCCTGCGGTATTTTCCGCGACAGGAAGCTATGTTTCATCCGCTATTGCGACAGTTGTTGCAATTGCTCTCGCCTACTTCGAGAAGGGGCTTTTGACTGTAGCTCTTTCCGCCTGCGCAGTCGCATACATAGTTGAGTTTATACTGGGAGTGTTGTGATGTTCAAGAAATTCTTTAAATCCGTTTTCGGCATGCGCACGATTATAGCACTTCTGCTCATCCTGCAGATTCTTTTCTTTTTCTATACAATCTGGAGCAGAAGCATAATTTCAACCGCGATCAAATACGCGATGACCTTTTTGAGTCTCGCCGTTTCGATTTACATCATCTCGCGTCGCGACAAGGGTGCGTACAAGCTTACGTGGGTGTTCTTGATTCTGCTTTTCCCGCTCTTTGGTGGTCTTTTTTATCTTATCTTCAACTTCCAGATTACATCGCGGATGTTTGACAAAAAGATAACCAAAACACACGAAAAAACCTCGCCACTGTATCATCTCCCCGGGGCTGCTGAGCTTAAGGCGAAGGAAACCTTCCCTTTCCTCTTGCCGCAAATTGACTATCTGCAAAATTTCGCCGGATTTCCGGTATATGACGGCACTGCGGTAAATTATCTCTCCCCGGGTGAGGTTAAACTTGAGCGTCTTTTAGAAGAATTGAACCGCGCAGAAAAATATATCTTCCTCGAGTATTTTATAATCGAGGAAGGAAAAATGTGGAACGCTATCCTTGACATTCTTAAGAAGAAGGCTCGTGAGGGCGTGTGCGTTCGCGTTATGTACGATGAAATGGGTTGCTTCTTTCTGCTACCCAAAAATTACCCGAAAACACTTAAGCGCTACGGCATCGACTGCGTTGTATTCAACCGCTTCCGTCCGTTTTTGAGCACTTTACAGAACAACAGAAATCACCGTAAAATCGCGGTAATTGACGGCAAAGTCGCCTTTACCGGCGGTATTAACCTCGCCGACGAGTATATCAATGCAATTGACAAGCACGGTCACTGGAAGGATGCCTCGGTCGTGCTTGAAGGCAAGGCTGCCTGGAGCTTTACTCTTATGTTCCTGCAAATGTGGGAGCTTTGCACCGGAAAAAATGAAGATTACAAATCATATTACCCCGGTGAGTATCACATTCCATCCGACGGATTTGCCCAGCCATACTGTGATAGTCCTTTGGATTCCGAAAACGTTTGCGAGCATGTATATTTGCAGATAATCAACAACGCGTGCAAATATGTCTATATAAACACACCATATCTGATTCTGGACGACAGTATGCTAAGCGCCTTGAGTCTCGCGGCAAAAAGCGGTGTTGATATAAGAATTGTTACGCCGCATCGACCTGATAAATGGTACGTCCACACGCTTACCCGTTCCTATTACCGCGACTTGATTCGTGCCGGTGTTAAAATTTACGAGTATGAGCGCGGCTTTATCCATTCAAAGACCTTTGTTTCTGACGATGTTTGTGCAACTGTTGGCACGGTTAATATGGATTTCCGCAGTCTTTACCTGCATTTTGAATGCGGCGTGCGCCTTTATGGTGGAAGTTCAATTGCTGAAATCAAGCGTGATTTTGAGGATACTCTTAAAATCTGTAAGCCGATATCCGAACGCGACTGCAAATGCAGATTCATAACAAAAATAATTCGCGAGATACTGCGTATTTTCGCACCACTTATGTAAAAAAAGCCTTGAACATTAAATTCAAGGCTTTTTAATTTAGATATCTTCTTTGTAGCAGTTAAAGATTTCTTCAACTCGTTCTTTGTCTTTTACTTTTGTAAATGCACTTACCAAAGGTACTACAACCATGGACACTGCCATTGCAGCTACACCCATCTCAGGAGATACCTTTGCAGCTACTGCAAAGCCTGAATTGAGTGAGATTACAAGTGTTGAAATTCCAACTGTTAAAAGTCCTGCAAGCATACCTGAAATCGCGCCGATTTTGGTAATCTTCTTCGAGAAGAGGCCCCAGATATACGGTCCGATGAAGCAGCCGGAAACGACGCCCCAGCTAAACGACATAAGACTTACGATAATCGGAATGTTCTGCGTTGCAAAGATAAACGAGCACGCAACGAATGCAAAGCATAAAATTCGGGTGAGTAACATCTGTTTTTCCGGCTTCATCGCTTTCTTTCTCAGCGACGGAATGAGGTCGACCGAAAGTGCGGAGGCAGAAGTGAGCACAGCCGCCTCGAGTGTTGACATCGAAGCCGAGAGCAACAGCACCATAATGATTGCAAGTAAAATTACGCCGAGCGTTCCGTTGGCGAGCACTTCCATAAGCACGGTCGGAATTACCGCGTCCACACCACCCGCAGGGAGCACGCCGCCGAGTACAAGGCGCGAGGTCGAGCCTACGAAATATGCGCCGCAGCCGATAATCAGGCAAAAGATTGTTGAAATAACCGTTCCTCTCTTGATTGCCGCAGTGTCCTTAATGCCGTAAAACTTGCCTATCATCTGCGGAAGTCCCCATGTACCAAAGCTTGTCAGCATAATGTTCACGCACAAAAACTTAAACGATGAACCACCGAAAATGCTCGTAAGCTGAATTCCCTTTTCGGAAAGATCCGCACTATTCGCCGCCTGATATGCGGATAAATTCCCAATAAAGCCCGAAATTCCGCCGACATTGCCGTGTGCCAGCACCGCGCAAACAAGACAAATTACGCCGACAATCATAATAATTCCCTGAATCAAGTCGGTATATGCGGTTGCAATATAGCCGCCTGCAACGAGATATATTGCGGTGAGCGACGCGATAAGAAGCATCCACACCCAGGTTTCAACGCCCGGAAATACCGCGCCAAAAAGCGAGCCGAGACCTTTATATACCGCCGCAGAATACGGAACTAAGAAGATAAAGATTACTATCGCTGCAAAAATCTTCATTCCTTTAGAGTTGTACCTCTTCTCAAAGTATTCCGCCATCGTTTTTGTGTTGAGTTTCTTAGTCATCTTTCGCGTTCTGTTCGCAAATAAAAGCCAGGAAAGAAGACAGCCGAGGAGTGCGTTGCCGATACCTATCCACACACTGCCGATACCGATGTTCCAGCCGTGCTGACCGGCATAGCCGACAAATACCACCGCTGAGAAATATGTCGTTCCGTAAGAAAATGCGGTTACCCACGCGCCGACATTTCTTCCGCCGATAAGGAAGTTGTCAAGCGTTTTGGACTTGCCATAGCTTATACAGCCGATGAATGCCATCGCCGTTGCGTATAGCGCGAGAGCGATGATTGTGTAGAGTTGCGCTTGTGTCATAGTTTTACCTCCAATGTTTTCAGGCCTGCAAAGGAAATAAAAAAACGCCCTCTGCATTCCTTTTTAAGAATACAGAGGACGAGAACTAACCCGTGGTACCACCTCAGTTTACCGCAATCTCACAATCGCGGCCTTTAAGAGTGCTATGTAACACCCCGGTCCTATAACGGGAACACCCGTTGCAGCCTACTTTCAAAAATGATTTCGGTGCACTGCTCACAGGATGTATTCGGCTTACTTTCACCATTGCCTCGCACCAAACGGCAACTCTCTGAAGGTTAAAATATAAGTCTACTCTTTCCTGCTCTGACGCATTTGTTGACTATATATTATCACTTTAGAGTGGTAAAGTCAAGACTTTTTTTGACAAAAATTTTATTCATTTTTTGCACACATATTTTAGAATAAAAGCTCGAAAAATGTGTTTACTATTTTCTCGAGTTGTGGTAAACTAAATAAAGTACAAATCGTGAGAGGAGCTTTAAGTTTATGACACGAAATTTAATTGATTTCATTGACATTACACCGCAGGAATTTGATACTCTCTATTCCCTGTTCGAAGATATTATGCACTCGCCGGAGGATTTCATCAATGAATGCCGCGGTAAGGTCTCTGCTAATTTATTCTACGAGCCAAGTACCCGCACAAACAATTCATTTCAGACCGCAATGTTCCGTCTCGGCGGCAATGTTATTGGTTTCTCCGATCCCGGTTCAACCTCCGTTTCAAAGGGCGAATCTTTAAAAGATACGATTGTTATGATGTCAAACTATGCCGATGTCATTGTTATGAGAAATCCGTATGAAGGAGCAGCTCGCGCAGCTTCTCTCTATTCTCGCGTTCCTGTTATTAACGCAGGTGACGGCGGTCATCTCCATCCGACACAGACGCTTGCTGACCTCGCTACAATTCGTATGCATCTCGGCAGATTCAACGATATTACCATCGGTCTTGTCGGCGACTTAAAAAACGGCAGACCGGTTCATTCTATAATTAAAGCTCTATCCCGCTATCCGAATGTAAAGTTCTATCTAATCTCACCGAAAGAGCTTCGCGTTCCAGATTATGTTCGCCATTTTATGGATGTTCACAATCAGCAGTATGTTGAAACAACCTCGCTTGAGGATTCAATTCCTTGCGTCGATGTTCTTTATATGACTCGTATTCAGCGTGAGCGCTTTCCGTCTGAAGCTGAGTATTTAAAGCACAAGAGTTCTTATGTTCTTTCAAAGGAAAAATTAGATGCCGCTAAGGAAAAGATGCTTATTCTTCATCCGCTTCCACGCGTTGATGAAATCACCGTTGATGTTGACGATGATCCGCGTGCGCTTTATTTTGAGCAAGCCCGAAACGGTATGTATATGCGAATGGCGCTTCTTGCAACAATGTTGAAGCATAAGCCCGAAGCTCCGAAACCGGTTCCGATTGGCGGTTGCACCTGCAAAAATCCGCGTTGTATTTCAAGCACCGAAGCTTATCTTCCTCCGCTTGTACACGAGATCGATGGAGTTAAGTATTGCGGATATTGCGACAAAGCTCTGTAAATTCAAAAAGACGCTTGATAGCGTCTTTTTTTCTTATATTTTGCATAGTAATTTAAAGAAAGGATGTGTTTACTATGCAAAATAAGCGACGCGACGGAATACTTCATCGCGCAGCTGAAATCTTTGATATTCCCGATGATACACTCCCGGGTATATCCAACATTGAAATTTGCGGAAACAGTGAAGTTTTAATAGAAAATCATAAAGGAATTTTAGAATATGATGACAACCATCTCGCTGTAAATGTCGGTCGCCACCTTTTAAGCATTGATGGTGAAAATCTAAAAATTTCTTCAATGAATGATCTGGGTTTAAGACTGAGCGGTAATATTATTTCCGTTGTTTTCAAGCCAATATAGGGAGGATTTTATTTGCTGTATTTCATAAATTTTCTCCTTGGATATGTACTAATTCGCATAAGCTCCCCTGTCCCGGAGAGATTTCTCAATTTACTCGCAAAGAAAAACATCCCCTTTTGGGATCTATCACGCATTGATTTTGACACGCTGACACTTTGTATGCCCGCTTCCGAATTTTTAAAAATAAAGCATATTGCGCGCAGAACAATGAGCAGAGTGCATATACTCAGAAAAATTGGATTTCCGTTTTTTGCAATGCGATTCAAAAAGAGAATTCCGTTAATTGCAAGTGTTTTTATTTTAGGACTTATTCTTTTTATTTCAACCTCTTTTATCTGGGCTATTGATATTTCAGGTTGTAACACTGTTTCCGAGTCTTTGATAAGAGAGCATCTTGCTTATAACGGAGTTAAAATAGGCGGATACAGTAAAAGGGTTGACCATAAAGATTTAAAAAACGATATGCTCCTCTCCATTCCAGACCTTATCAATATAACCGTAAACATTACCGGCTCGCGTGCTGAAGTTGAGGTTCACGAACGGACACATGCGCCAAAAATAATTGATAATAAAACACCGAGTAATATCATTGCCGACTTTGACGGCATTATTTCAAAAATAACAGTTACCTCAGGAACACCTGAAGTTTCCGTCGGCGATGCTGTTACACGCGGAACTCTGCTTGCAAGCGGATATATGACTGGGCGCACCGGTACAATTGTCAGAATGCGATCTATTGCGGATGTATGGGCAAAAACCTGGCATAACCTAACCATAGCAACTCCTGATACCGCATTTAAAAAAGTTTATACAGACAATAAAAAAACAGAATTTACACTAATTTTTGGAAACTTAAGAATAAATTTATTCTCAAAGGGTAGTAATTTATATACAAAGTGTGATAAAATAATAAATAAAGCTGTCCTTACTCTTCCGTTTAATATCCCATTGCCAATCGCGCTCGAAAAGGCGACACTGTGCGAATACAATACGCAAAGTATTCCGATATCGTCGGATTCATTTCTAAGTCGCGCTTGCAATGAGGCCGAGAATTACATCAACTTAAACGACGGAGACAGTTTCTTATTAAAAAACTGTGATTTTTCGCAAAAAAGCGGCAGACTTACCGCATCTCTAACTGCAGAATGTGAGCGAAAAATCGGAATTGAACAAATGATACCGAAAGGCGAGTGAACCTTCTTGGCAGAGAAAATTATCAAACCAAAACTAAATGAATATTTAATTGACTTATTCGGATCTTACGATGAAAATTGCTCTCTTCTTGAACGAGAACTTAATGTAACCGTTGTAAATCGTGGTGATGAGCTTAAAATTTCAGGTGATGAGGATGCAATTGAGCGTGCTGAGCGTGCAATTAACGCACTTTTATCCTACGCATCTCGAGGTGAGCTTATAAACGAACAGAGTCTTCGCTATGTTATGGGACTCGTCAATGCAGGAGAAGAAAAAGAAATCGAGTCGCTCTCACGCGATATTATCTGCATTACTACAAAAGGTAAGCCGATCAAACCTAAAACCTTAGGTCAGAAGAAATATATCGAGTCAATTCAGAACAATACAATAACAATGGGTGTAGGTCCTGCGGGTACAGGTAAAACCTACCTTGCTGTTGCTATGGCAGTTGCAGCGTTTAGAAAAAAGGAAGTAAGCCGTATTATTCTAACCCGTCCTGCGATTGAGGCGGGTGAAAAGCTCGGATTCTTACCTGGCGATTTACAGAGCAAGGTTGACCCGTATCTCCGCCCTCTTTATGACGGTCTTTTTGATATGCTTGGTGCCGATACCTATCAGAAATATTTTGAGCGAGGCTCAATCGAAGTTGCTCCACTCGCGTATATGCGCGGAAGAACTCTTGATGATTCTTTCATTATTTTAGACGAGGCGCAGAACACAACACCCGAGCAAATGAAGATGTTTTTAACTCGCTTAGGTTTTGGTTCAAAAGCAGTTATAACCGGTGACATCACGCAGATTGACTTACCTGACGGCAAGGCATCTGGTCTTAAAGAAGCTATGCGTGTTCTTAAAAATGTTGAAGATATAAACCAGTGTATGCTGACAACTAGCGATGTTGTTCGTCACGCACTCGTTTCACGCATTATTGAAGCATATGATAAATACGACTCAGACAGAAAGAAGGGTAACAAAAGATAATGCATCACATTTCAATAGTTTCAGCTAAAGAAAACATTACAATTGATAACGAAACCGAGGCTTTAATGCAGAAAGTTATCGAAGCTGCAATTGACCACGAAGGGTATAACTGCAAATTTGATGTATATGTTATGCTTACGGATGATGATGGAATCTGCGAGCTTAATAACGAGCACAGAGATAAAAATGCTCCTACCGATGTTCTATCCTTCGCTATGCAGGAAATCACACCGGGCGAAGGTTTTGAGCCAGCTCC
>JAZPZP010000017.1:0-11833 GCA_045544695.1 Eubacteriales bacterium
CTTGCATCGCACCTTAAGGTGCGATGCAAGTGTTTCAACATTTTTATATCATAATAAAAAATTTAATACAGTGCAACAAAAAACGGCTTGAGCTTTTTAAACTCAAGCCGTTCTATTTTTAGTGTCTACCCGGGATATGGAGAATGTGTTCCTTACCCTTAAGAATTCCGTTATACAAGGTTTCAAGTGTCGGATTTTCCTCCGAGCGCTTAATCTGAGCCGTGCTATCTGCACCATAAAGTCCCTTCGCACGAGCATTACGGATTTCCGAGCCATGCGGAAGTGGCTGACCTGCACCACCGATACAACCGCCGGTACATGCCATAACCTCAACAAAGTCGTAGCTTACCTCTCCTGCTTTTAGCTTTTTGATAAGCGCATCTGCATTCTTAAGTCCGTTTACGATTGCAACGCGAACGGTCTTTCCTTCGTATTCAAGAGATAACTCACGAGTACCATCCATACCGCGAACCGGAGTAAACGCGATATCGCGGAGAGTTTCCTTGGAATGAGTATTTGAAAGCTGACGGATTACAGACTCGGTAACACCACCGGTTACGCCAAAGATAACACCTGCACCTGAGCCTAAGCCAAACGGCATATCCGCTGCCTCATCGTGAAGTTCCTGGAACTTGATGCCTGCTTCTTTAAGCATCATACAAAGCTCCTGAGTGGTAAGTACGAAATCAACATCGCGACCTGCCTCGGTTGTGAACTCAGGAAGAGCTGCCTCAGCCTTTTTAGCGGTACACGGCATAATTGCAACATTAACCGTCTGTCTTCCCTCTTTTGCATCCAATTCTTTAAAATGTTCTTTAATAACTACACCGAACATTTCCATCGGTGAACGACAGGTTGAAACATTTTCTGCTAACTCCGGATATTTTGTCTTAACAAACTGCATCCAACCCGGACAGCAAGAAGTAAAGAGCGGAAGTTTTTCTCCCTTGCTGAAGCGAGAAACAAATTCACGGGTTTCTTCGGTAACGGTTAAGTCTGCACCGATTGTCGTATCGTAAACCTCGTCAACACCCATCTTTCTGAGAGCTGCGACGAGCTTACCCATAACCTCAGTACCCGGTGCTTCGCCGAACTCCTCGCCGATTGCAACACGAACTGCCGGCGCTACCTGAACGATAACGCGCTTTTTCGGATCATTTATTGCATTCCACACATCGTTATTGTCATTTTTAATTGTGAGTGCACCGGTCGGACAAACGCTTCGGCACTGACCGCAATTTACGCAATTGCTCTCGACAAGCGGCTTGCCATACGCTGCAACAACTTCGATTGACGCACCGCGGTTTGCAATACAGATTGCACCGACGCCCTGTACCTCTTCACACATACGAACACACTCACCGCACATAATGCACTTATTAGGATCACGCACGATAGACGGAGAAGAATTGTCAACCGGTTTCTTCTGAGCGCTCTTTTCAAAACGGACATCACGCACACCCATTGTGAGTGCAAGCTCCTGTAATTTACAACGGCTGCTCTTGATACAGGTTGTACAATCGCGGTCGTGATTTGCAAGTAAAAGCTCGAGTATATTTCTGCGATATTTGCGAAGACGCGGTGTGTTTGTATATACAACCATACCGTCATACGGAAGAGTTGAGCAGGAAGCCATAATTCTTCCGCGTTCGTCCTCAACAATACACATGCGACACGCACCGTAAGTTGAAAGCTCCGAATGATAGCAGAATGTCGGGAGCTCTATGCCTGCACGGCGAATTACTTCAAGCAGGTTCTTTTCTTCATCAAAGGCGGTTTTAATACCGTCAACAGTAATATAACCTTTCATGCTTAACCTCCTATCACAGCGCCGAACGGACAGCTTGAAACGCAAGCTCCGCACTTAATGCATTTTTCTTCATCAATAACGAACGGTTCTTTGATTTTACCGGAAATTGCCTCAACCGGGCAAGCCTTAGCGCACTTAGAGCAACCCTTGCACTTTGCAGGATCAATCTGAATCGGCGCAAGAGCCTTGCAAACACCGGTCGGACAACGCTTATCAATAATGTGAGCATCATACTCATCGCGGAAATACTTAATGGTTGATAAAACCGGCTTTGCCGCAGATTTACCAAGACCGCAGAGGGAAGTAACACTGATTGTTTCACCAAGCTCAAGCAAGAGCTCAACATCGCCTTCTTTTCCTTCACCTGCAACAATGCGCTCTAAAATCTCGAGCATACGCTTTGTACCCTCACGGCACGGAATACACTTACCGCAGGATTCATTCTGAGTAAAGTTCATAAAGAAGCGTGCAATCTCGACCATACAAGTGTCCTCGTCGAGTACAACAAGACCGCCTGATCCAATCATCGCTCCGACACTTGCAAGTGAATCAAAGTCGAGAGGCATATCGAGATACTGCTCAGGTAAACAGCCACCACTCGGACCGCCAATCTGAACCGCTTTGAACTTCTTGCCGTTCTTAATACCGCCGCAAATGTCAAATACGATCTCACGCATTGTTGTTCCCATCGGAACTTCAATAAGACCTGTTGTTTCAACATTACCGGTAACTGCAAACGCCTTTGTTCCCGGGCTGGTTTCAGTTCCTATCTTACGGAACCAATCTGCACCGCGATTTAATATCGCCGGAACATTAGCAAAGGTTTCAACATTGTTTAAAACGGTCGGGAGCGCAAAAAGACCTGCCTCAACCGTACGCGGAGGCTTAACACGCGGCATGCCGCGCTCACCCTCGATTGATGCTGTAAGCGCACTGCCCTCACCGCAAACGAACGCGCCTGCGCCCTGGTTAACCTGAAGGTCAAACTTCTTGCCTGTACCTAAGATATTATCGCCTAAAATTCCCGCTCCGCGAGCTTCCTCAATAGCACTCTTCAAGCGAGCAACAGCAAGCGGATACTCAGCTCTTACATAAACATAGCCGAATTCAGCGCCGACTGCAACACCTGCGATAATCATACCTTCAATAATACGATGCGGGTCACCCTCTAAGATAGAACGGTCCATAAATGCACCCGGGTCACCCTCGTCACCGTTACAAACGACATACTTCGGGAAATTCGGCTGGCGACGAACCTGAGTCCACTTTCTGCCTGCCGGATAACCGCCGCCGCCGCGTCCGCGGAGCTCTGCATCGGTTATAATCTTACAAATCTCATCGCCTGATAATTCCTCAAGCGCGCGAGCAAGAGCCGAATAACCGTCGCGAGCGATGTACTCAGCAAGAGAGTTTACATCTGCCTCACCGCAGTTGCCGAGAGAGATTCTCATCTGCTTTTCATAGAACGGGATATTGTGATACTTGTCAAATGTTCCGTTTGCATTTTTATAGAAAAGGCGTTCAACCGGCTTCTTTCCTATAATCGTTTCATTGACGATATCCTCAACATCGTCGATTGTAACCTTTGTATAAAGCCAATCCTGCGGTTTGATTACAACAATCGGGCCGTTTTCACAGAAACCGTGGCACGCACTCTCGTGCACACCTACGCCACCGCACTCGTGAACATCAAGCGTTACGCAGACCTTAACACCCTTTTCTGCTGCAAGGTCACGGATTTTTTCGTAAATCTTCACGGAACCGCCCGCAACACAACCGGTACCGCCACAAACGAGCACTCTCATCTCAAGCGAATCGAGTGTTTCGTTATATTTTCTTT
Organism: Eubacteriales bacterium; assembly: GCA_045544695.1. GTDB lineage: Bacteria > Bacillota > Clostridia > Oscillospirales > JAAYXM01 > RGIG7332. The sequence goes on from JAZPZP010000017.1 coordinate 3,651, forward strand.
TAAGTTCTTTTAATTCCTGAATTGATGAAATTTTCATAGTGCCGACCTCCGCTAAACTTCTTCTGCACGAATTGTGTCGATAAGCTCAACCGCATACTCTGGTGTAACCTTGGAATGAACGGTGTCATTAACCATCATTACCGGTGCAAGACCGCACGCGCCAAGACATGAAACCGTTTCAAGAGTAAAGAGCATATCGTCAGAGGTCTGTTTCTTCTCGTCAAGACCGAGCTTCTCTCTAAGTGCATTCAGAATCGGAATAGAGTGCTTAACATGGCACGCAGTTCCGTCACAAATACGAATTATGTATTTTCCCTTCGGCTTGAGTGAAAAGTTTTCATAAAAAGTAGCAATGCTGTAAATCTTTGCCGGGGTCATATCAAGCTTTGTCGAAATGTAGTTTAACACTTTCTCCGGCAAATAGCGGAATTCTTTTTGAACATCCTGCAAAATAGCGATGATATTTTGCTTGTTATTTGCATGTTCAGCTATGATGCTGTCCACTAATTTAAAATTAACTTCGCTCATACCTTTCTCCTTCCATTTTGACACACTAATACTTATACTAACATTGTATAATAATTAACAATCTTAGTCAAGGTGTAATATGTACTGATAATTCCCGTAAAAAGAGAGAAAAATTATTCACTTTTATCAGTTTATTTTATTCTCATGTTTCCACTCAATGTATTCGTCATAAGTACAGCTGCGGTCGATTACACCGTCGTCTGTAATTTCAATAATTCTGTTGGCTACGGTATTTATAAACTCGTGGTCATGTGAGGTGAAAATGACATTTCCCTTAAAATCACAGAGACCGTTATTTACCGCGGTTATCGATTCAAGATCCAAGTGGTTAGTCGGCTGATCAAGAACTAAAATATTCGCACCAAACATCATCATACGCGAGAGCATACAACGAACTCGCTCGCCACCGGAGAGTACATTTACCGGCTTAAATACTTCCTCTCCCGAGAAGAGCATTCTGCCCAAAAATCCGCGTAGATATGTTTCAGTCTGATCCTTTGAATACTGGCGCATCCAATCGATAATCGACATATCGCAATCGTCAAAAAACGCTCCGTTATCCTTCGGGAAATATGACTGCGAGGTGCTTATTCCCCACTTAAAGGTTCCCGAATCAGCATTTATTTCCTCGGCTAAAATTTTAAAAAGTGCTGTGACCGAGCGTTCATTTTCAGCCAAAATCGCGACTTTATCACCGCGATTTAAGATAAACGAAACATTCTTTAAAAGCTGTTCGCCGTCCTCCGAATAAGAGATATCGCTAACCGTAAGAAGATCTTTACCCGCTTCGCGGTCCATATCAAAGCCGACAAACGGATATCTTCTGCTCGATGCAGGAAGCTCCTCGATTGTCATTTTGTCAAGCAGCTTTCTTCGTGAGGTTGCCTGACGCGACTTTGATTTATTCGCAGAGAAACGGCGGATAAATTCCTCAAGCTCGCGGATTTTATCCTCTGCCTTTTTGTTCTGCTGCTTTATCATTCGCTGAATAAGCTGGCTGGAATCATACCAGAATTCGTAGTTGCCGACATACATTTTAATCTTATTGTAATCGATATCGACAATGTGAGTGCACACGGTATTTAAAAAGTGCCTGTCATGCGATACAACTATGACGGTGCCCGGATATTCCATAAGAAAATCCTCAAGCCACTTAACCGCAAGGACATCAAGATGGTTTGTCGGCTCGTCGAGAAGGATAATATCCGGCTCTCCGAAAAGTGCCTGAGCAAGTAAAATTTTAACCTTTTCATTACCGGTAAGTGTTGACATTTCATTGTATAAAATGCTCTCATCGAGGCCTAAACCCTGAACGAGACGGGAAGCATCACTCTCAGCTTCCCAGCCGTTTAATTCTGCAAACTGAGCCTCCAGCTCAGACACACGAATTCCGTCCTCGTCATTAAAATCAGGCTTTTCGTAAAGCGCATCTTTTTCCTTCATAATGTCATAAAGGGTGCGATTACCCATAATAATCGTGTCAAGTACGGTAAATTCATCAAAAGCAAAGTGATTCTGCTTGAGCGTCGACATACGCACCTCAGCCGGAATGATAACCTCACCGCTCGTCGGCTCAAGAACACCTGATAAAATCTTTAAGAAGGTAGACTTTCCCGCGCCATTAGCACCAATAACACCGTAGCAATTGCCCGGCGTAAATTTAAGCTCAACATCTTTAAATAAATCTGTTCCGTCAAAATTAAGACTTACATTTGATACTGTAATCATATTTATTCCTCATATATTAGGAAGCTGCCAATCAATCGGCTTTTCTCCCATACTTTCAAGTAATGCGTTTATTTTGGAAAAATGCTTGCAGCCGAAAAATCCGCGACTTGCGGATAACGGACTCGGATGTGGTGCGCGCAAAATCATATGCGACATATTGTCGCACAATTCCTCTTTGCTGAGCGCATTTTTACCCCAAAGGACAAAGATAAGAGGCTTATTACGCTTATTTAAAAGCGAAATAATTTTATCGGTAAATTTCTCCCATCCGCATTTTGAATGTGAATTCGGCTCACCCTCGCGAACGGTTAGCGCTGTGTTAAGAAGTAAAACTCCCTGCTCTGCCCACGGTACAAGGTAGCCGTTATTGGGAATTTCAGCGCCTATATCCGCCTTTAATTCCTTAAACATATTAACAAGTGACGGCGGCGGGGCAATTCCCGGCTTTACCGAAAAAGCAAGGCCGTGCGCCTGACCCTCGCCGTGATACGGATCCTGCCCTAAAATTACAACCTTCACATCTGAATATGATGTAATTTTAAGCGCATTGAATATATCCTCGCGAGCGGGATATATCGTGTGTTTTTCATATTCATCATCTAAAAATCTTGTAAGATCTTTAAAATAATCCTTTTCAAACTCTTCCGATAGCAGCTTATCCCATTCATTTCCCAAAAGCATTTTTATCACCCCTAAAAAAAGAAAACGGTAGGGAACAAAAAGTTCCATACCGTTTTAGTTGCAAAGCTTACTTGTCGTTAGACAGATTAAACTTCTTATTGAAGCGATCGACGCGACCACCTGTATCAACAAGCTTCTGCTTGCCGGTGAAAAACGGATGGCATTTTGAACATACATCGATACGCAGGTTCTCCTTGGTAGAACCGGTCTCTATAACTTCACCGCATGCACAGACAATCTTGGTCTGTTCATACTTCGGATGAATTCCTTCCTTCATTACATTTCACCTCTTTCGAGCAATAAATCTACATAGTATATAGATAATACCACAACTTTCAAGTAAAATCAAGAGGAATTTTTTGTTTTTTTAAATTTTTTATAAAACAACATCGCAACTATGGCGCAAATAGTAGATATGACGCGACGAAACCTTTCTTTTCATAATCGCTTCAATCGCTTCTGCATACACGTCAAGCTGGCGCGCATACTGCTTTTTCACATCTTCGTCCATAGTCCTATCACTCTTGAAATCGACAAGCACAATTTCACCGTTATGCTCAAACATAAGGTCGATAACACCCTGCAAAAGTGCGGTATCATCTCCCGCTACCTTCACAAGACGGGAGAACGCAAACTCGCGGCGCATATTTTCGCTATTAAGCGCAAGCTTGCCTAAGCCAGAGCAGAAAAAGGCATAAATTTTCTCTGCGTCAATTACATCAAACTGCTCATCTGATAAATATGCTCCGTCTCTTAACCGCAAAAGCTCAGTTTTAACACCTTGAAGTGTTTCGCATTTTGAAAAATCAATAAGCTGCATCGCAAGGTGAAGTGCAATTCCGCGCTCAGTCGGGCTAAGTCCCTCTGCCTTTTTAAACTGTGGTCTCAGGAAATGATGTCTACGGCTCATTCCGCTGTGTGCAATTCCCGTTGCCGTGAGCTTACTCTCAATATTCACAGCCTCGTTATATGGATATTCAAAGCTAAATCTCGCCCTGAGCTCTGCTACCTGAGCTTCATCTGCGTGTCTTTCCTCTTCCGCTTCAAAGCTTACCTCCGGAGCCGGAATTTCAACTTTTTTCACATTTGCAAACTTAAACATCTTCTCATCTGCGAGATTTGGTAGCAAGAACCATAAATCAGCACTGTGTGCGCGAAGTAAAGCGATCGGTGAAATTTCCTTACCGGAGAACATTCCTATCGCCTTTTCAATTCTGCTCGCTGCATTTTTCTCTGTACACAGCATAATCAGTTTTTCCTTAGCGCGTGTCATTGCAACATAGAGGATACGAAGCTCCTCGCTTTTCATTTCGTTACGCAGAGCGATTTCAATACATTGCTTTGCGATGGTAGGATTCTGCGATCGAAGTTCTAAATTGCGATAATTCAAGCCTATTCCGAACTTAGGATGAACAATTACCTGCTCGCGCAAGTCCATCTCATTAAATCTTCTGTTGCAATCTGCCATAAATACAATCGGGAATTCCAGACCCTTTGATTTATGTATAGACATAATTCGCACCGCGTTGGTATTTTCCATACTTGAAGCACTTGCGATGTCACCGCCGGCCTCAATGATTTTTGAAATATAATTCAAAAACGCGTGCAAGCCCTTAAAGCCACCCTGTTCAAAACGCTCAGCAGCACGATAAACATCGTGCAGATGCGAAACTTTTACATTGCCGTTTTCCATAGCGCCGAACATTCCGCGCGCACGAGTGCGATCAAGAAGCTTCCATATAAGCTCGTCAGCCCCGATTTCACCGGAAAGAGTTCTGAATTCTTCGAGCAACTCTATAAATTCATTGCACTTTTTACCTGTTGCGGAATCCTTTTTCGCTGCCAACCTGACAGCATCATAGAAAAAGCCTCTCTTTTCGCGTCTTATATACGCGAGGTCATCGGCAGTAAAACCGAAAAGCGGCGATCTTAGCGTGCTTACAAGAGATACATCCCAGAGCGGATTGTCAATTGTCTGCAAAAATGAAATTAAAATTCCCGCTTCAACCGTTCCCAAAACACCTTCGTTTCTTTCGCAAACGCAAGGTATTCCAAATTCACGAAGAACCTTCTCATAAGTTCCTGCGCGACCCGAAAGCGAGCGCAGAAGAATAACAATATCTCCGTAATTTACCCCATTCGCCTCAAGCTCAATAATTCTCGACGCTATGTATCGTGCCTCTATTTCGCGTGCACCGTAAGAGAGTTCTTCATCTGCCCCTTCTTCTTTGAGGTCGATAACAACAAGCTCTGTCGAACAATCAATGTCACTTTTTTCATATTTTGCTTCAGGATTCAAATACTCGCGCTCGGTGTAATCAATTTCGCCCAAGCGCTCACTCATAGTCATTGAAAAATATCTGTTGCACGCATCAAGAACCTCAGCGCGTGAACGGAAATTTTTCGAGAGATTGACAACTCGCGGCTCACCCTTCCCCGCACTGTCGTACTCAGCAAATGCCTTGTATTTACGCAAGAATATCGTCGGATCGGCAAGTCGAAAACGATATATTGACTGCTTTAAGTCACCGACCATTGTTAAATTGCTTTCGTTCTTTGATACCGAGCGGAAAATAACATCCTGAATACAGTTTGAATCCTGATACTCATCCACCATTATTTCGTAGAAATTGAGTGACAATTCGCGCGCAAGCTCAGTTGGAGTCACGATATCGTTTACTTCATCGTAATCAGAAAGAAAAAGTTCAAGTGCCTTGTGTTCAAGATCGGCATAATCAAGCTCTCCGCGCGCAATCTTTGCCTCTCCAAATCTCGCATCAAGCTCCGCCGCAAGAGAACAAAGCTTTCTTGCAACCGGCTTGAGCGTGCGAATTTCGCTCACTATTTTTTCGTGACTTCTGCAAAGGTATTTGACCTTTAGCGCTTCAACTTCTTTTTTTACCCAATCGCGCTCGCTCTTGACCGCGTTTTTAAGGACTTCATTTTCAGTACCCTTCGCGGGAGACAAACCGGTAAACTTAATTGAATTTATTGCCGCTACCATTTCATCCCAACCATCTGCTGCACACAGATTATCAATTGATTCCATATCATCAAGGAGTGTCGGGTAATATGCCTCTGCGATAATCGAATCGCTCGTTACAGAATTCAAAAGCACTTCAAGGCGAGATTTCATGTAACCTGAAATTTCACGAATATGAGAAATAACTTCATTCTCCCAGACTGTACTCTCATCTTCATACATAGAAGCGCAAGTATCAAGCCACTTCTTCGGATTAGGATGTGTCTTGCTTTTTGCGTGAAGCGAAACAATCGTCTCCGCTATTTTCTTATCATCCCGCTCACCGCCGAGATAGTCGCAAAGCAAGCCGAAAGCTTCGTCATTCTTCTCATATTCTTCCTCAAGCAAATCGTCAAGAGCGCGAAGTTTTAAAATTTTCGCTTCATTTTCATCAACGATTTTAAAATCACCGGGAACATTTACAAGATGTCCGTGCGTTCGTAAAACCTGAGTACAAAACGCGTGTATTGTAGATATATTCGCACGATGCACTATTCTCATCTGCTTTGCCAGGTGCTTGTCACGCGGATTTTCCGCAATTTTACCGGAGAGCGCCGAAATAATCTTCGAGCGCAATTCCGATGCCGCCGCGTTTGTATAGGTAATCATAAGGAATTTGTCAATATCGATTTTTTCATTCATAACCCTGCGAAGCAGTCTCTCAACCAATACCGCGGTTTTTCCGCTTCCCGCTGCAGCAGAAACAAGCAGAGTACCGCCGGGGCTTTCAATAGCTTTTAATTGGTCATCTGTCCATTTAACCATATCAGCAGTCCTCCATCTTTGTCACAAATAACGGGCGTTTTTCATCGCTTGAACTTATGCCAAAATGACACGCCTCGCGCATTTCACAGAAGTCACAGGCACTATCACTCGTGCTCTTATAGCACGGATTTGCACCAATAACTCCGCCTGTAAGCTCCTTGCCTATAGTCTTTAAAATTTCATCGATACGCTTTGAGATTTTAACAAAGTCTTCACTTGTAGCAATCGAGGATCTCGCTGTAAATTCTCCATCTTTTTTGAAGCTTATCGGTAAAAATTCATTTTCGCTATAAAGCTCTTTTTTATCAAGTAATAGTCCGCTTCGTTTTTTTGCTTTGTTGCGTTCTTTTATTATATCTTCATCGCTCTCGCCACCGGTTGCGGAATAAACTAAGTCGCGCGCCGACATATACAACACTCCTGCCGGAGTCGGCTTTTTATTATATCTCTTCTCACCTAAGTCGCAAAGAGTAAACAGATATAATAAAAGCTGCATATTAAGACCGTTTAACACCTCATTTATGTTAAATGCCTTGATTCCGGTCTTGTAATCCACAACGCGTATATAGAGCGTATCATCAAGCGTGCAGGCATCCACACGGTCGACAAATCCCTCAAGTGTAACTTCAAAGCCCTCACCCTTAACCGAAAGTGCAGGCAAATCTCCATCTCTGTCGGAAAAATTAAGCTCAAAATCAACCGGCTCAAATTTTGAATTGCAAAGCTCTTCGTGAACATTCTTTAAAATTGCATAAACATTACGGCGCAGGCGGTTAAACTGTTCTCTGAAGCGCGCTGTTTTGCCTGTAAAATTATCAAGCTTTTTAACAATAAAATCAGAGATTGCAGCATCCGCAATCGCCGTTACATCCTCAAACGTAACATTTTTATGTCCGCCACGGGCTTTGATTTCTTTTAGCGTAATTTCAAGAATTTCGTGCACAAAAGTTCCTATTTCAGCCGGGTCAAAGCTCGCCTTTCTCTGCGGCTTAAGATTTAATCCGTATTTTAAGAAATATTGATAACGACAGGAGTTAAAGCTATCCGTTTTTGAAGCGGAAAGCCTTATTTTACTGCCGAAAATAGCATTAATATTTTCTTTATCACGCAATGGCCCGCGCGGAATTTTTGAATTCATTCGAGCAAGAGAAAGCTCATCCTTCCACTTCTCGTCCTCTTCGAAATACTTGCGTGCGGAATCACGCCACGGATGGCTTGTTCTTAGTGTTGCAATATCAAAGCATGGTGAAATCGCAAAGGTATCCGCATTGTCGAGCTTTTTAATTTTAAGCTCGGGGAATAATTTTTCAAGATTTTTAACCACAAAGGATTTCTGTGCTTCATTTCCGTCTGCCGCAAGCTGAGGTACGGTCAAAATCAGCATTTCCTCCGCGGTCGAAAGTGCTGTATAAATTATTTTGAATTCATCGTCCAGGCGTCGATTCGGATTTTTTGCGAG
>JAZPZP010000018.1:0-2733 GCA_045544695.1 Eubacteriales bacterium
ACTGTTTACACATCTTCCGCATCTTAAGCAAGCACGTTCTTTTTTATCGTTAATTGATTTTTCACATAATGCCAAAAGCCCTGAAGTTCCCTTGATAACAGGAGTTTCTACACTGTACTGAGCAGCTCCCATCATCGGGCCACCCATAATAACCTTCTTCGGCTCGTTTAAGAGTCCACCGGCATACTCGATAAGCTCGCTTATCGGAGTACCGATTCTCACGAGTAAGTTCTTCGGGTTCGCAATCGCAGATCCTGAAACGGTTACGACCTTGGAGGTAAGCACCTCGCCTTTTCTTACCGCACGGGAAATTGCAACGCAGGTCGCGGTATTCATATTGATAACGCCGACCGCAGTTGGTAACTGTCCCGGAGGGATTTCCCTTCCGCAAACAGCGTAGATAAGCTGCTTTTCCGAGCCCTGCGGATACTTGGTGTGCAATACATGGAGCTTGATGTGCGGCATATTTGAAGTAATGTCGCGAAGCTTAAGTATCGCTTCTTTTTTGTTGGACTCGATACCGATATGAAGCTCCTTTAATCCGAGTGCCTTCATAACGATTGTTGCACCGTCTGCAAGCTCGTCACCGTGTTCTAAAATGATACGGTTATCGGATGTGATGTACGGCTCACACTCTGAACCGTTGATTACAAGTGTATCAACCTTGCCGATTGCAGATGAAATTTTAATCTTTGTCGGGAACGCCGCACCGCCGAGACCAACGATACCTGCGTTATTACAAATATCCGCAAGCTCTTCTGCCGATATATCGGCAAACTGAGTTGTTTCAACCGGCGTTAAGCCGACCGATTCATCCTCAAAGTCGTTTTCGATAACAATGGATGTAACCATTGTTCCGTTCGGATGTGGGCGTGGTTCAATTGCAATTACCTTACCTGAAACGGAAGCGTGAACGGGTGCTGATACCGGAGCGGATGATTCTGCAATCTTCTGTCCCATAAGCACGCGGTCACCTACATTAACAATCGGGTTACAAGGCGCACCAATGTGCATCGATACCGGAAGAACAACCTGCGCGGGAGCGGGCATTTCTTCTATAGAACGCTTCGCTGTTGCCGCTTTATTGTCATCCGGATGAATTCCTCCTCTGAAACCGAAAGCCATTTAATTCACCTCTTTAATAGATTGTGCCTTTGTAAAATGCACACACTTATTCATTATAATTGTATTATACACCACAAAAGTCCTCTTCCACAAGCATAGTTAATTTTTTAACGACCTTTTAATAAAATGTTTATATTATTGTTATTTTGTGGATGCGAAATTTCTTGACTTTTTTTTGCAATGTGCCTATACTAAAATTATACTGAAATTATGGGTTTACAAGGAGGTTTCCCAATGAGAGACGAAACAAAATGCCTGCACGCAGGCTATACCCCGAAAAATTCTGAGCCGCGCGTTGTCCCGATTGTTCAGAGTACTACTTATGTATACGATTCAACCGAAGAGGTTGCTTCCGTTTTTGACGAGCCTACAAAGTCGCTTATTTATTCGCGCTTTGCTAATCCGACCGTTATGGCGGTTGAAAACAAGATTGCCGAGCTTGAGGGCGGTGTCGGTGCTATGTGTACCTCTTCCGGTCAGGCGGCTACTCTTCTTTCAATTTTAAACCTTTGCAGTGCAGGAGACAGCTTTGTCAGCACTACCGAAATTTACGGCGGTACCTTCAACCTTTTCGCGGTCACCTTAAAGCGTATGGGAATTGAGTGCATTTTCATCGACAAGAATGCAAGCGACGAGGAAATCAGTGCCGCATTCAAGCCAAACACAAAGGCAATGTTTGGTGAAACTATTGCAAATCCGGCACTCACCGTTTTTGATATCGAGCGCTTTGCACGCATCGCACACGCTCATAATGTTCCTCTTATCGTTGACAACACTTTTGCAACACCTGTTCTCTGTAAGCCGTTTGACTTCGGTGCAGATATCGTTATCCATTCAACCTCTAAATATTTAGACGGTCACGCAGTTCAGGTCGGCGGCGTAATCGTTGACTCCGGTAACTTTGATTGGACAAATGGTAACTTCCCTGACTTTACTGAGCCGGACGAATCTTACCACGGCATTACCTATGTAGGAACATACGGCAAGGCTGCATATATTATCAAGGCAAGAATGCAGCTTATGCGCGATTTCGGTGTTTATCCTGCGGCTCATTCCGCATTCCTCTTAAACTTAGGTCTTGAAACTCTCGCTGTAAGAATGCAGCGTTACTGCGAAAATGCAATCAAGGTTGCTAAGTTCTTAGAGGCAAATGAGCACGTTGCAAGCATCCGCTATCCGGGCCTTGAAAACGACATTGATTATGAGCTCGGCAAGAAGTACTTAAAGGGTGCAAGCGGCGTTATCTCCTTCGTTATGAAGGGCGGTAAGGATGCTGCTATCAAGTTTATGAACGCGTTAAAGCTTGCCTCCAACGAGGTTCACGTTGCGGATATCCGCACTTGTGTGCTTCATCCTGCAAGTGAGACTCATCGTCAGCTTACCGATGAGCAGCTTGTCGCAGCGGGAATTGATCCGGGTCTTATCCGCTTCTCGGTAGGACTTGAAAATGTTGAGGATATTTTAGAAGATATTAAAATCGGCTTTGCCGCTCTTTAAAAACCAAAAGACCGCTCGGATTAAATCCGAAGCGGTCTTTTAATGTATATGCGGGAAGTCTTGTTTCATTTTTATTATATGCACGATTGCTTTTTTTGTTCTCTTAATGTA
>JAZPZP010000019.1:0-5509 GCA_045544695.1 Eubacteriales bacterium
CTTCCAGGAAGCCGGAACAGCAACTTCAACTGCTGCGTTAGCACCTGCATCGATAGCCTTATAGTTGAGCTCAACGATAGCTTCGCCCTTCTTGATGTATGACTTGTAAGCCATCTTCTTCATATAGTCAACTGCTTCGTCCTTCGGGAGGATGTTAGCAAGAGCGAAGAATGCAGACTGGAGTACGGTGTTCTTAACCTTAGCGTTACCGATGTCCTTAGCAGCAATTGTGGTAGCGTTAATGATGTAGAACTTAATATCGTTGTTTGCGATATATGACTTAACTGATGCCGGAAGCATCTTGTCAAGCTCTTCAACTGACCAGTTGCAGTCGAGCATAAATGTGCCACCCGGAACTACATCTTCAACAATCTTGTAACCCTTAAGGATGTAAGAAGAGTTGTGGCAAGCAACAAAGTTTGCCTTGTTGATGTAGTACGGAGACTTGATCGGCTTGTCACCAAAACGTAAGTGAGAAATGGTGATACCACCGGTCTTCTTAGAGTCATACTGGAAGTATGCCTGGATAAACTTATCGGTATGGTCACCGATAATCTTGATTGAGTTCTTGTTAGCACCAACGGTACCGTCACCGCCGAGACCCCAGAACTTGCAGGAGATAGTACCAGCTGCAGCGGTATCCGGGCAAGCCTTCTCCTCTAAAGAAAGGCCGGTAACGTCATCCACAATACCGATAGTGAAGTTGTTCTTCGGAGTAGCAGCTGCAAGGTTCTCGTAAACTGCGAAAATGCTTGCAGGCGGTGTGTCCTTAGAACCAAGACCGTAACGGCCGCCAACAACTGTTACATCGTTCTTGCCGAGTGATGCAAGAGCAGTAACAACGTCGAGGTAAAGCGGCTCACCGAGTGAACCCGGCTCTTTTGTTCTGTCAAGTACTGCAATCTTCTTAACAGTAGCCGGAATAGCCTCAAGAAGCTTTGCCGGAACGAACGGACGGTAAAGGCGAACCTTGATAAGACCAACCTTCTCACCGTTTGCGTTCATATAATCAATAACCTCTTCTGCAACGTCGCAGATAGAACCCATAGCAACGATAACGCGATCAGCGTCCGGCGCACCGTAGTAGTTAAAGAGCTTGTAGTTAGTGCCGATCTTAGCATTAACCTTGTCCATATACTCCTCAACGATAGCCGGGAGGTTGTTGTAATACTCGTTACAAGCCTCTCTGTGCTGGAAGAAGATATCACCGTTCTCAGCTGAACCGCGGAGAACCGGATGCTCAGGATTGATAGCGCGTGCACGGAATGCACGAACTGCATCCATATCTACCATTTCCTTGAGATCTTCGTAATCCCAAGCTTCGATCTTCTGAATTTCGTGTGAAGTTCTGAAACCATCGAAGAAGTTTAAGAACGGAACACGGCCCTTGATTGTTGCAAGGTGAGCAACAGCACCAAGGTCCATGATCTCCTGCTGGTTGGTTTCAGCCATCATAGCATAACCTGTCTGACGGCAAGCATAAACGTCAGAGTGGTCGCCAAAAATGTTGAGCGCGTGTGAAGCTACGCAACGAGCAGAAACGTGAATAACGCTCGGTAAAAGCTCACCGGCAATCTTGTACATATTCGGAATCATAAGGAGAAGACCCTGAGAAGCGGTGTAGGTAGTAGTAAGTGCACCTGCAGCGAGTGAGCCGTGAACTGCACCGGCAGCGCCACCCTCAGACTGCATCTCAACCATCTTTACGCGATCGCCAAAGATGTTGCGAGCAGGCTCTCCAAAAATATTCTTGTCTGTTGCAGACCATGTGTCTGTAACCTCAGCCATCGGACTTGACGGCGTGATCGGATAAATCGCAGCAACTTCAGTAAACGCATAGGATACGTGAGGAGCAGCGGTATTACCGTCCATGGAAACTTTTCTTCTTGCCATGTTTTGTTTTCCTCCTTTATTTTTGAAAAACATTAAAATAATTTTAATGATATTCTCACAGAATTAATTTTATCACTTTTTTTCGCTTATGTAAACCTCTTTCAGCTAAAAATTATAAACAATTTTGGTTATTTTTATAACCTTTTATTTTACTTTTCACTTATTTTATCGTTTTCGTGTTGAACGCATTTTTACTTTATAGTATAATTAACATATTAAATTACCAAAGAGGTGTAAGTTATGCTCTCTAAAGTTGTTTCTCTCGGTCTTTCGGGAATCGACGGCTATCCCGTTTATATCGAATGTGATTTATCCCAAGGGCTTCCGAATTTTGATATAGTAGGTCTTCCCGATGCAGTTGTAAAGGAGTCACGCGGGCGAGTCCGCGCTGCAATAAAAAACTGTGGCTTCGATTTCCCGCTCCGCCGCATAACGGTTAACTTAGCTCCTGCAGACCTTAAAAAAGAGGGGGCAATTTACGACCTTCCTATACTTCTCGGTATTCTCATCGCAACAAATCAGATTAAAGAACTGCCGTCTGACTGTGCGTTTTTTGGCGAGTTGTCGCTCGACGGTATTATCCGGCGTGTAAATGGTATGCTTCCTATGGCAATTGCGGCTGAGAAAGCAGGTATTAAAACGCTTTTCGTTCCGCGAGACAATGCAAACGAAGCAACTCTCGCCAAAGGGCTTACTATCTATGCAATAGACAGTGTTACCGAACTTGTTTCGCACCTTCGTGGCGAGAATGTTCTCACTCCTGTTGAGCCGTGGGCATATAGTGACACGCTTCTCGATGTTATGGATTTTTCCGATGTCAAGGGGCAGGAAAATGTAAAACGCGCACTTGAAATTGCCGCGACCGGCGGCCACAACATTCTCATGATAGGCCCTCCCGGCTCAGGTAAAAGTATGCTCGCGCGCAGACTCCCGGGAATTTTGCCCGATATGACTTATGAAGAATCAATTGCGACAACTAAAATTCATTCGGTCTGCGGTCTTACATCACAGGAGAATCCTTTTGTTGCCGTGCGACCATTCCGCTCACCGCACCACACGGTTTCTACCGTCGCACTCTCGGGTGGTGGTGTACCTTTGCGCCCGGGCGAAATATCCGTCGCGCACAACGGCGTTTTATTTTTAGATGAACTTCCCGAATTTTCGCGTCTTTCACTTGAGGCTATGCGCCAGCCGCTCGAGGACGGTGAAATAACCGTCTCCCGTGCACAAGGAAGCTTTACCTTCCCGGCTGAATTTATGTTCGTCGGCGCAATGAACCCTTGCAAATGCGGTTGGCACGGTCATCCGTCCGGCAAATGTACCTGCTCGGCGCACGATGTTGAGCGTTATGTAGGCAAAATTTCGGGCCCGATGCTCGACAGAATTGATATGCATATTGAAGTTCCATCCGTTGAATACGACGAGCTCTCCTCGCGTTCAAAAGGAGAATCGTCTGCCGATATCCGTGCACGAGTTAATGCAGCGCGCAAAATCCAGTTAAAGCGTTTTGATGGTACGCGCGTTACTTGTAATGCAAATATGACGACCGCTATGCTTCAGGAATTTTGTGTTCTTTCTGAGCAGGGTAATAGGCTTTTAAAGAACGCCTTTGAAAAGCTCGGCTTAACCGCACGCTCACATGCAAAAATATTAAAAGTTGCCCGTACCATCGCTGATATGGACAACTCTCAGAATATTGAAGTTTCTCATATTGCAGAAGCTCTGCAATATCGCGTACTCGACAGAAATATTTAAGATAAATTAAGGCAGAGTATCGCAAGGATACAGATAATCGACGAAAGAAGCGCGCTTTTCGAGATTTTCTCTTTCAAGAAAATTCGGCTCGCAAGCATTATTCCGAGCATTCCGATAACACCGTAGCTCGGCATAAAGATTGCGGTTGGGAATGCATTGATATACGATACAAAAATTATGTTTGTTATATCGAGTGCAATCGCCGCAAGAGTGCAGTATAGCATAAGCTTCTTATCTTTTATGAATACCTTAAGCTCGCCCGGCGCAACTCTTGCCGATAAAAACGCACCGATAATTGCGGCAAACAGAGCGTAATAAAAAAGATACTGTTTTCCGTACTCAGGATATGCGCCCATACCGAGCTTTGTAAAAATTACCGCGGAGCCGGTTATAAGCATTGATACAACCGCATAGATTAAAAACTTAGCAGTGACCTTCTGCGTTTTTTCACCGACGGAGACCGAGCTTTTGTTATAAATCAGAAGTCCTATGATAAATAGCGCAAGACCGACGATTTCCAATATTCCGAGCTTTTCGTTCCAGAAAAGCATACCAAACGCGACCGGAACTAAAGTGTTAAACTGATTGATTGTATTTGCAATTCCGGCAGAGCCCAAACGCAGAGTCTTGAGTAAAAGCACATTTCCTACTGAATAAAGTATTGCAAAGCAAAGCGGATATATGTAAAACTTTATATCAGCAATGAAAATATTATATGGCGGGAAAAAGAGTACTGCAATCGCCTGAACAATAGCATAAAGAGTTACAAACACAACCGATTGCGGAATTGTTGTGATTCTTCCCGTTTGTGCAAGCTTTACGCAAACGACATTTACGCCGCGAAGCACAAATAAAAGCAAAAGCATTAGTATAAGTGTCATTATTTTCTCCTTAACAAATTCTGTCTATCGTCATTTTTATTCTGTATTTCTCGTCTTTTTCGGTGATTTTGTCACAAACTATGGCACTAATCTGTGCATCAGTCCGCGCATCCTCAATCGGTACTGTGAGGTCGAAAATCAAGTTGACAACATCCAATCCTTCGATAACTCGGAAGTCGTGGATGCCGAAATTTTCATCAATTGCGCTTACTATATCGCCCACCATCGTGCGAAGTTCTCCGGTAACAGGACAATTTATATCGAGCGGATCCATATGAATGAGCACGGCAACTTGAAGCTTTTCAGAAGTTTCTTCCTCGATGCAATCAATAAGTGCGTGACTTGCCATAATATCAACATGCGCCGGTACTTCGGCATGAAGAGATGCAAAAATTCTGCCCGGGCCGTAATCGTGGACTATTATGTCGTGAACACCGATTATTCCGTCGTAGGAAAGCACTTCGTTTTTAATAGATGTTATAAGATCGGGGTCCGGTGCTCTGCCGAGTAGCGGAGAGAGGGTATCGCGTGCAATTGTATAGCCGGCATACATAACCATAAGCGCAACAATTGTTCCCATATATCCGTCGAGCGGAATTTTCGTAAATCGTGCAGCAACAATCGCAATAAGCGTAACAGAGGTTGCAAGCACATCTGAAAGGCTGTCTGCTGCACTCGCCTCAATTGTTTTGGATTCGATTAATTTCCCAAGCTTTTTATGAAAAAGGCTGAGCCATACTTTAACCAAGATAGAAAGAATAAGACCTATAACAACAATCCAATTGAACGCAAGCGGATGCGGGTTAAATATCTTATCAACCGCTCCCTTTAAAAATTCAAAACCGACGAGCATAATAATAACGGCAATAATAAATCCGCTTAAGTACTCGTATCTGCCGTGACCAAACGGATGCTCCTTATCTGCTGGCTTTGATGCGAGCTTGAATCCAAAAAGAGACACAAGTGAGAAGTCGGAGGCC
>JAZPZP010000020.1:0-2528 GCA_045544695.1 Eubacteriales bacterium
GATTACAGCTGAAAATCGTTACGGTTATGAAGAGGTAGCATACCTTCTTCTCTTCGGTCAGCTTCCGACAAAAGAGCAGCTTGAGGTATTTTCAAGACTTATTAACGATAATCGCGACCTTCCGAAAAACTTTACCGAGGATATGATTATTAAAGCACCGAGTAACAATGTTATGAACAAGCTTGCTCGCTCGGTTTTAGCACTTTATTCATTTGACGATAATCCTGACGATACATCACTTGAGAATATCTTAAGACAGAGCATTCAGCTCATCGGTCGTATTCCGATTATCGCCGCTCAGGCATATCAGGTAAAGCGCCATTATTATGAGAAGAAAACAATGCACCTTCACGTTCCGCCGGATGGATTATCAACCGCAGAGACACTTCTTTATTGCATCCGCTCAGACAAGAAATATACCGAGGAAGAGGCAAGACTTCTCGATATCTGTATGATTTTACACGCAGAGCACGGTGGCGGTAACAATTCAACCTTTACCTGCCGCGTACTCTCTTCAACCGGTACTGATACTTATTCAGCAATTGCTGCGGCAATCGGCTCTCTTAAGGGTCCGCTTCACGGTGGCGCAAATGCTCAGGTTGAGAGAATGCTTGCTGACATCGAAAAGAATGTAAAAGATTGGAAGAACGACGAGGAGGTTTCAAATTATCTTCGTCGCATTATCCGTAAAGAAGTCGGTGACAAGAGCGGTAAGATTTACGGTATGGGTCACGCGGTTTACACAATGTCGGACCCGCGTGCGGTGCTTCTCAGAAAGTTTGCTAAAAATCTTGCAATCAAGCGCGGTCTTAAGGATAGATTTGAGCTTATTGAATCTGTTGAACGACTCACTCCGCAGGTATTCTTTGAGGAGAAGGGCGGCACCAAGGCAATTTGTGCAAATATAGACCTTTATTCAGGTATGGTTTACGAGATGCTCGACATTCCGAAGGATATGTACACTCCGATTTTTGCTATTGCTCGTATGGTCGGCTGGTGTGCACACAGAATTGAGGAAATTATGTTTGGCGGCAGAATCATTCGTCCGGCATATAAGTCAATCTCTCCGAATACCGAATATGTTAATATAGAGGACAGATAATTATGAAAAAAATTCTTGTAATCGGAATTTTACCCCTTATCTTAGGAATTGTTGCAGGAATTCTCCGCGGATATGAACTTGCTTTTTCTTTTGATTTTGCAAGCGGTCTGCCAAAAGGAACTCTCTGGATAACGCCTGTAATTTTAATTGTCGGCGTGATTTTGCTTGTCGCATCAATCGTGCTTACGGTAAAAAGAGAGTTTAAGCCCTGTGAAGAAAAGAAAAGTGTTTCTCAGATGGCGGTATCATTTTTCGGATGTGCAATTATGCTGGCACTCGGTGGCTATGTTTTTCTTATAAACCAGGTGCAGGCGGAAGCTATAAACCTTGTTTTTGCAGTTATTTGCCTTATCGCTGCTTTTGCATTTGCCTTGCTTGGCGCAAAGAATTTGCAGAGTAATGCAAACGGATTGTACTCATTTATGGCACTTTTCCCTGTGTTGTGGGCGTGTATCGCGCTTATTCTGGTTTTTAGAGACAGAATTGCCGACCCGATAACCGCGCATTATATCCATATAGTCTTTGCGTATATCGCAATTCTTATGTTTTCTTATGCACAGGCGGGATATGTTTATCGCAAGAATAAGTTGTGGGTTCTTTTTGCAAGTTCAATTGTCGGAACATTTTTCTGCATAATAGAGCTTATTTCACCGTTTATTGCGGCACTCTTCAATGCAGAGTATGTACTGAAGCTTGATTTTACCGTGCTTTTACCAATGCTTTTGTTTGCGGTATATATGCCGGTGAGTACGAGTTTTATGCTTAAAAATCAAAATGATGTAAAATAAAAAAAGCTGTGTGGTAAATCCACACAGCTTTTAAATTTTAAAGCTCGTCTAAAGTAAGAGTATAGGACGGAATAAAGGTATTTATAAAATACTCAACCTCGCGCATATTGAGCGCGTGAAGAGAGGAAAGAGTTGTTTCCTCTGCGTTTTTAAACTCCGCATTGCCTGCACGCCGCTCTTCAATACATTTTATATATGCAGAAAGTTTATCTGCTGCCTTGATTATCGGCTTGTATTCCTCGTCGATAAAGAGAAGCTCACGATAGGAAGATGCAAGTTCATCGGGCAAAGCCTTCAAGAAGTTTTCATTTGCTTCCTTTTCGATTTCAGCATACATCTTACGCATACCCGGATTGTGATATTTAATTGGAGTCGGCATATCTCCCGTAAAAATTTCACTTGCATCGTGCAGCAGTGCGAGCGTTGCCGCTTTTTCGGGGTCTATTTCCTCACCGAATATGTCGCGTCGTATGCAAGCAAGCGCGTGAGATAAGAGTGATACGAAAAACGAATGCTCGGCGATATTTTCTTTATTTGTATTTCGCATAAGAGCCCAGCGCTCGATGTATTTCATTCGGGAAAGCAGGGCGAAAAAGTTTGAGTTCAATTGAATCACCTAAGTCGGAGGCCAAGCGGTC
>JAZPZP010000021.1:0-6454 GCA_045544695.1 Eubacteriales bacterium
CTAACTTTTTCAATAACAGCCTTTATAATATTATCATCAAAGTTTAAATCAAACCAATGCTTCTCAGAAAATGCACCTTGGAGAATAAGCATTGAAATTCCGTTGTCAAAAGGAATATTAAGTTCTTTTGCCTGAAGTAAAAGCTCAGTCATAGGAGGACTGTAAATGCAGTCATAAACGAGCTTCAAATTATTAAATTGTGATAAATCAATAGGTGAGACTCCGTTAGAGTTCATGCCTACAGGAGTAGTATTTACTAAAATGTCAAAATTATCGGGCACATCTGAAAAAGAAACGTAAGAAAAAGCATCAATACCAGTTTTTCCTTTCAAATCAGAAACGAAAGCCTCGCCTTTGCTTTCATCGCGAACCGCAACGGTTACTTTTGCACCGTTCTGCGCGAGCTGACCTGCAACAGAACGAGCAGTACCGCCTGCACCTAAAATTAAAATGTTTTTATCGGGAAGAGTATCTATCTTCATTTTAAGTGCGTTGCAAAGACCAACACCATCGGTTGTAAAGCCGTAAAACTCACCATTAACAACTTTTACGGTATTCGCACTTCCGGTTTGCATAACCTCTATGTCGCTATGTGCAAGATACGGAAGAATAAGCTGTTTAAAAGGCATAGTCAGATTAAAACCGCAGAGCTTGTTTTTTGCAATTTCAAGCGCTTCAGGAAACTCTTCCTCGGTAACCTCAATAGCAATATAATCAAAATCCTTGCTGGCAAACTCGCGCAAATTAGCGTGGAGCTGAGGGGATAGCGAGTGTTTTATTGGATTTCCGAATACCGCATAGGTATCGCGGTTCGGTATGAAATTTGAAAAAGATTCTAAAGTGTAAACCAAAAAATCTACCCCTTAAGTTTATTTAAATCTTCAAAGAATGTCGGATAAGAAATACTTATACATTCTTCTCCCGAAAGCTCTGAGGGAGAGGTTGCGGCAAGTGCACACACTGCCATTGACATAGCAATCCTGTGATCGTTATATGACTTGAAATTACCACCCGAAACTTTACCGCCTCGGATTATCATGCCGTCTTCTTTTTCGGAAATATCGACGCCGCAACTCTTTAAGTTGTCGCACATTGCAGTGATGCGATCGGATTCCTTATGACGGAGCTCTTTGGCATCGCGAATTGTAGTCTCACCATCGGCATACGCTGCTGCAACTGCGACAATCGGAAGCTCGTCAATAATATTAGGAATAATGTCACCACCGATATTAATTCCGTGAAGCTTTGAGCTTTTAACTAATAGATCTCCGCTCGGCTCAATTTCTTCGTTCTTGGATAGAATCGTAATATCGGCGCCCATTTTAATAAGCACATCGATAATTCCTGCGCGAGTAGGATTAAGACCAACATTTTTTAAAATAATTTCGCTATTTGGAACAATAAGAGCTGCAACAATAAAGAATGCCGCAGATGAAATATCACCGGGAATTGCTAAATCAAACGCATTTATGCCGGATGCTTTTTTAACGGTAATAACTTTATCTTTGAAATCAACTGGAGCTCCGAGTGCTTTGAGCATATTCTCGGTATGATTTCTCGATTGAGTCTTTTCTCGGATAATCGTTTCTCCGTAAGCGTAAATTCCTGCTAAAATAAGTGCGGATTTAAGTTGAGCAGATGCAACAGGGAGAGTGTAATCAATTCCCGATAATGTAGTGCCGTTTATTTCGATCGGGCAGAAATTATCATTTGTCAATTTAAGCTCTGCACCCATTTGAGTAAGCGGATTTGCAACGCGCGCCATAGGGCGAGTTCTTATTGATTCATCGCCATCTAAGTTGGAATTAAATTTCTGTGCAGATAAAAGACCGCAAAGCAGGCGAGTGGTAGTGCCGGAATTTCCGGTATAAAGCGTGTCAGAAGGCTTATTAAGACCATTTATTCCAACACCGTAAACGCGAACATTATCATCGTTTACTTCGATTTTAACACCCATTTTTCTAAAACAATCAATGGTTGATTTGCAGTCATCGCTCATAAGAAAATGTGAAAAATTACAAATTCCATCGCTGAGAGCGCCAAAAATAACCGAACGGTGAGAAATTGACTTATCACCGGGGACGGAAATTGTACCCGAAAGCTTTGAAATAGGATTTAGTTTCATAAAACTTCCTCCTCACTGTAAATGCCAAGTATTCTTGTAGACGGAACCTCTGCGTGCAAATGGGTTAAAAGTCCGTATAGTGAAGCGCTACCGGGTGTATAAATACAATCTAAGAAGAATGTGTATTCCCAAGGTTTTGTAGGAATCGGGCGCGAGAGAATCTTTGTTAAGTTAACGCCCGAATCTGAGAAAATCGCAAGAATATCCGAAAGCGCACCGGGTTCATTAGGTAAGTCAAACGCAAGACTCATACGATTGGCTGCAACGGTTGCGGCACTATCCTTTGCAATGCAAATAAAACGCGTTTGATTGCAGCATTCGTCATTGATTTTCGAGTCTAAAATCTCGAGATTATATAACTTTGCGGTTTCAATTGATGCGACAGCTGCAACGGTTTTGTCACCGAGTTTTGAAATGTGCTCTGCCGCAATTGCGGTATTTGTAGCTTCTACCGCTTCGAAATTATGCGCTTTTAAGTAGCTTGCACACTGAGCGAGAGCTTGCGGATGGGAATGAACTTTTTTGATATCTGAAAGCTTAGTGCCGGGAACACCTACGAGATAATGTGAAATAGCACAGGTACCTGCGTGTACTATATTAAGATTATTCTCAGTAAGTAAGTCATAAACATCTCCGACAGTACCGGCGGTACTATTATCTATCGGCAGAACACCAACTGCGTTGATGCTCTCGCGAACACATTTGAAAACATCTGCAAAAGTAGCGCAAGGGAAAAGCGGTAAATCAGGATAAAGCTTTTTAGCTGCATTTGAAGAGTGTGAGCCTGAAATTCCCTGAAAGTAAACGCAGGCTGGAGAAAGCTCATCTGAAGACTCAGGCCTCTCCTCACGGTTTAAAAAATACTGAAATTCACGGCTCTGGCGGATTATTGTTTTAATAAAAGCACGGGAGAATGGAATTTCTTCGCTTGAAAAGTCCTTTGTGAACTCAGCGATGACATCCTCTTCGCGCGCTTTATGGTATATCGGAAGATTATTTGCGCGCTTATACTCTGCAACACCGCGTGCTGCAGTAAGACGCTCTTTTATAAGTTTTGACAGCTCTGCATCTATTCTGTTAATATCAGAACGAAGCTCATCTAAAGTTTTCATATCCGTATGCCTCCAGGAATAAATCGAGCATAACAATGGCTCCTGCTGCTTCGACTACAGGAACGGCACGATATACGATGCACGGATCATGGCGCCCTTTAATCTGAAGCGTAGAATTACATTTTTTATCTAAATTAACGGTGTTTTGCTCTTTGTAAATTGACGGAGTAGGCTTAAACGCAGTACGGAAAAGAATAGGCATACCTGTTGTTATGCCACCGAGTACACCGCCGTGATTGTTTGTGCGGGTTTTAACCGTGTCACCGTCGTAATAAAACTCGTCGTTGTTATCTGAACCATTCATAAATGCAGTACCGAAGCCTGCTCCGAATTCAACACCACGAACTGCAGGAATTGAGAACAAAAAGTGGGAAAGACGGGATTCGACCGCGTCAAAAATTGGGCTTCCAAGGCCGGCGGGCGCATTTAAAATTGCACACTCAACCACACCGCCGATTGAATCTCCGCTCTCACGAGTATTAGAAACTAATTTCTGCATAGCATCACGCGCAAGCGGATTGATAATCGGCTCAGGTTTTATAATAAGCTCGTCTAATAAATCGGAGGTTAAAACATTAGGTGTAAACTGATCGTCAAACACATCTCCAACCTGAAGAATATGAGAGCCTATTTTAACGCTTTTTGTCATAAGTGCGAGCTTGCAAAGCGCTCCTGCAAAAACAATGGGAGCGGTAAGTCTTCCGGAAAAATGTCCACCTCCGCAGAAGTCATTGTGACCGTTATAGCGAATTTTACCGGTTAAATCCGCGTGTCCAGGGCGGGGAGTGGTCTCAAATTCCGAGTAATCATTTGAATGAGCGTCGCGGTTTTTAATAATCATACAGATTGGAGCACCGGTAGTGATTCCGTTCTTGACACCTGATAATATTTCAGGAACATCCGGCTCACGACGCGCAGTGCTCGCAGGGGAAGTTGACGGTGCGCGGCGTGCCATTTCCTTTGAGATGAAGTCGGTATCAACTTTTATACCGCTTGGGAAATTGTCGATTGTTACACCGATAGCTGCACCGTGCGACTCGCCAAAAACAGAAATATTTAAAATATTACCAAAAGTAGAGCCCATTTAAATCACTCCTTATAATGCTTTGAAATTAATAACCTCATCCGGTGTAAATGAAACGATTTCGGAAACACCGAGCTCTTTTAACATAATCATATTAAGCTTGCCGTTTCTGACCTTTTTATCATTTAACATATGAGCGAGGACACCTGCTTCATCGTATGGGAGCTCGCAGGGGAGACCTACTGAGGTGAGCACTTCGACTAAAGAATCAGCAGTACCGGGTTTTGTAATTTTGAGCTTTTCGCCAAGACGAGCCGCATAAACCATACCGATTGCCACAGCAAAACCGTGTGTATGCGTTGTGTAGTTTCCAATAGCTTCGATAGAATGGCCTGCAGTGTGACCAAAGTTTAAAAGCATACGGCTGCCGTTGTCGAATTCATCTTCTTCGACTATATCACGCTTATGCTTAACACAAGCTTCAATTATTTCCGGTGTTATTTTATCTTTCTTGATTTTTTCAAGAAGCGGTGCATCGAATATCGCACCATATTTGATTACCTCCGCCATACCGTCAGCTAAAAAGTGCGGTGTTAAGGTTTCTAAGAAGTCGGGATCAATTAAAACGCGACGCGGCTGATTGAATGCACCGACCATATTTTTACCCGCAGGTAAATCGACACCACATTTTCCGCCAACAGAAGAATCAACCTGCGCGAGTAATGAGGTTGGAATCTGCATAGACGGGACACCGCGAAGATATGTAGCGGACACAAAGCCTGTAATGTCACCAATGACACCTCCACCGAGAGCAATTATCGGGTCTGTTCGTGTGAAATTAAGATCGGCAAGGAAATTGTAAATCTTAGAAACAGTATCAAGATTTTTGCTCTCTTCACCGGCAGGAATTATATAACTTTCACAATCGAAATCTTCAGATAATAAGATTTTTTTAAGCTTATCAAGATATAGCGGTGCGACGTTTGTATCGGTAATAATTGCCACACGTTTACTGCTCGTAATCTGAGAAAGAAGACAAGCGGCATCGCAAATAGCACCCTTTTGTATTAAAATTTCGCTATTTTTCAGCTTGATCATAATATCACCTTAAATAACAAGTTTTCTTCCTACCGCTTCAGCAACAGGGCTTAAGCGCTGCATAATGTCGCCAAACATATCCGGAGTAAGAGACTGCTTGCCATCACTGGCTGCCTTCTTCGGCTGCGGATGAACCTCAATCATAAGACCGTCAGCACCTGCAGCAATTGCAGCTTTAGCAAGTGGCTCAACCATCCAGGTAATACCGGATGCGTGGCTAGGATCAACTACAACAGGAAGGTGGCTTTCAGCCTTGAGAGCAGGTACAGCGCTGATATCAAGAGTGTTGCGAGTAAAGGTTTCAAATGTTCTGATACCGCGCTCGCAAAGAATGACATTCTTATTACCACCTGACATAATGTATTCGGCGGACATAAGCATTTCTTCAATTGTATTCGAGAAGCCTCTCTTTAACATAACGGGCTTATTGATGTGTCCGAGTTCCTTTAAAAGCTCAAAGTTCTGCATATTACGAGCACCAACCTGAAGAATATCAACATATTCAATGAACATCTCAAGGTAGAATGGGTTTGTTATTTCGGAAATAACCGGCATACCGGTTCTGTCGCGCGCCTGCTTTAAGAGGAGAAGACCTTCTCCACGAAGACCCTGGAATGCATAAGGGGAAGTGCGCGGTTTAAATGCACCGCCACGGAGAATGTGAGCGCCTTTGGACTTAACAGCATCAGCGGACTCGAATAACTGCTCCTGTGATTCAATTGAGCACGGACCTGCCATAACGCAAATTTCTTCTCCGCCTATTTTTACGTCACCGACATTTATTACGGTGTTCTCTGGATGAAATTTGCGGTTAGAGAGCTTGAACGGCTCCTGCACCTTCATAACACGCGATACAATATCCTCAGTCATAATCTGGTCGACATCAATTACAGATGTGTCTCCGACGAGACCTAAAATTGTTGTTTCTGCACCGGTAATGGTGTTAACGGTTACGCCGCGCTCTTCGAGTAAATCGCAGAGCGGTTTTCTTTCTTCAGGGGCTACTCCTTGCTTGAGTACGATAATCATAAAAATTCTCCTTTTCTTTAGAAACGGATATAAAAAAACCTTCCGTTCCCATTAATGTCGGGACGA
>JAZPZP010000022.1:0-43943 GCA_045544695.1 Eubacteriales bacterium
AAGGTCTACAAACTTCTTGCCACTATCGCCTCCCGGTGTCACTGTCGGATCTTCCGGTTTCGGATCCTCTTCCTTCGGTTCTTCCGGCTTCGGCTCATCGGAGCCGCCGCCTCCGCCACCGCCGCCGACATCGCCCGGATCACTATCTCCCGGAATTGTGTCGCCGCTTGCAACATTACCGCCGGTTGAGTTTGCTACATTGATGTCAACATAAAGAGTACTTTCAAGTAATCCGTCGCTTACAACGAATGATACGAAGTTGTCTCCACGGTCTGCTGAGGTCGGTGTCCAGCTAAAGGTCTGGGTTACTTCATCAAATACCATTCCTTCTGCCGAATCCTTCATCTTGAAGTTGAGCGGATTTCCTGTCTGGCTGGTTGCTGTTACTCTGAAGCTTACAGTGTTACCTGCTTCAACCGACTGTTCAGGAACCGCATCAACAATAGGACTTTTCTCATCATATGTCGGGAGCGGAATTTCAAAGCTCATTCCCTCGCCCATCAAATAATTAAAGCCCTTTGTTTCATCAGTTTCGTCAACATAACTGAGTGTTGTGGTTGTCATACCTACATCGAGTATAACCCTTGTCGGATCATTTGCATCAACAGTTGCATTTTCAATCTTATAAGTACTGTTTGCCTCTCCATTACTTCTGCTTCCGTTGTCAATATAGATATACTGACCGATTATCTTATTAACATCAAAGTCACCGTTCATCTTAACCGTGATATTGTTGTCAAGCGTGAGTTCACGGGTAAAGTCAACAACTGTTCCCGTATACTTTGCTGTACCGGTCATTCCTGCAAGGAATGTACCGTCGTTCATATAGGTGTAAATCGGAGCACCGTTCTGAACTCCCGCTTCATAAGTTACAACACCTACAAATGCGCGCATATCGAATCTGTTATCAACCGTGTAGGTTACGGTATTGTTTGTAGCATAGATGATATAGTCCTCTCTTCCACCTTCAAGAGTTACCTTGACTGCGCGAGATGCATCATTCTTGCCTTCGTAACCGGACTTGATTACAACCGGAACTTCCTCTACCGAGAGAATATACGGATTATTCTTATACGGCTGAATTACAGTTGTATAGAGTGAGTCTAAATCCTTACCCTTCCGACGAGCCATAATCTGCTTGATGAGAGCAGGCGAGTTATTTGACTTTGGTGGACGCGTGTCACCATAAGCAAACTCGGTAATCTCATTATCTGTATTGAGCATAGTAAGCTTCATATGTAAATCCGGATCCCCCGGAAGCACATTGAAGTAGTCGCGGATTTTAAAGTCGGCGCTTATTGTCGGCGCGGTCGGATTTGCAGCTCTGTAGATATTCTTAAGCCAGGTAAATCCAACAGGAGATCTGAGTTTTGAGTGCCAATCATTTTCCCACATTTCATCTTCGCCGTACGGAATGTCCGGACCTGCGTAAGAAGACTCAACCGGGTTGCCGAATTTATCAGTCGTCATTTTCTGCTGCTCGACCATTGGAATATCAACTTCGATTTCATCGCCCTGAGCGTGGAAGTTATAGATATGGTCGTTGCCACCTTTTACACGGAAGAAGTCTACAGCATAGCTTACATCGTCATTATAATCGACCTCAACGACTGTTCTTCGGAAGATTTCTGTAGAATCGTAAAGCTCAGGAACATCAACATCCATAACCTTTACCTTGCCCGAATCGTCAAAGTGATACGGGTCGCCGGAAATAACGCCGTTTTCTGATGCTTCGGTATATGTCTCGCCCTTCTTCTCAACAACGAACACCGTGTTATGAGCCATCGGAGTTGAACTCCATGTGATACGGTTACAGTTAACCGACTTATAATCAGGGTTACCGAGGTCCGGCGCCATATTGATACCATATGCAACGAGACCTAAATTGAGGTGACCTGCATGACCGTGACCACCGTTGCGGCCGTAATACATCCAGTAGCTTCGCTGAGTATCAAGTGGGTTGTTTGCAACCTTCCACTCACCGTCGCGGGTAATCATAAGTCCGAATCCGCCAAGGTTTGTGCTTTCAAGCTCAAGACCCTGACCCTTTTCATCAATTACCGCCTGAACCTCATCCTGAATTGCAAATGGGTCACGACTTGCAACGCCGTAAGACAATCCCGAAAGGTCGCCGTCACAAAGGAGATAAATCATACGCGCGATATTATCCTCACGTATGCCAGCACCCCAGGCTGATGTAAAGAGGCCTAAGTTTGCTATGTTATCGGGTTTTGCAAAGTAGCCGGTGTCACCGATATTCGGCGTGTAACGGCTTGCCATTGTAAGCTCAGTTGTTGCGAAAATCATTCTGCGATATTTCGGATGGTTGTAAATATCAGCTCCTGCATAGGTATCTTTGTAACCGTCAAGCACACCTGCGATGTTACCCATGGAGTTAATCCAACCGAGGTTATAGCCCGGGGCCGCTTCGTTACCCCAACCGTCACGGTCAACATTGGTTACAAGTGATGAGTTTACATTACCCTTTTCGCCAACAATACCTCCACCATTCGAGTTTTTACTCGACTCAAAAATCCAGTCAATCCATTCTTTGCTTTCAGGCATCGTATCCAAAACAACACCGATAGTTGCCATAACGTGCTGCGGATAACCGAAGTTGCCCCAAATTTCCGTCGTGTGGATACCCTGTCGTATTGCACGGAGAAGTCCGTTATCTGAGTTAAAGCGAATTAAATCAGCACTTGTCTTCGGATTTTCAAGGTTATACTTCTTAGCCTTTTCTGAAAGAATCTGAATTACCTTAGGATTCTCCATTGCCGGCCAGAGAGCATCGTAAGAATCTGCAAGACGAACCGCCAAGCCATAGTCTGCGATACATCCAAGTACAGTTCCCTTACCTGAACCGCCTGACGATGAAACATACACATATCGCCATTCAGGATTAAGGTGCATTGTCGGATAAATATCCGCAACGCGGTCTAAAATTACCGCACCGGCGATACCGTATTTCTCCTCACCTGTGTACTTGTATGCTTCTGAAAGCGAGAAGAGCGCTTTATTTATAGGACCGCCGGAGTTGTAGTTCCAAGCTGATGTCCACAATGCGTGGTTATATCTCGGAATGTAGCAGTGAACGATTTTAACTCTGTCGTTCGGAGCAGGAAGATACTTGCCCGAATCATAGCCGAAGCCGTTATCAACACCCCAGTTTGGCTCTTCCTCTGTGTTCTTTTCCGGGTGAAGAACATTAGTTAAATAACCTGCCTCGCCATTGGCAACAAGTTCTGCATTCCTTTGCTTTGAAAGTTCTTCACTCCAGAGGCCGTGTTCATCCAGACCGAGCTCGTAGTACTTGCCGAAGTCATTTGATGGGAAGTATCTACGGCATTCTGAACACTGAACTTTCCAAGCTGTCTCAAGTGGATTTATAATAAATCCGCCACTGACCGCACCGAGGTCGGTCTCGCAATAATAGCAATAGTTGTAATTCGGGTCGCCGTACATCTGCACGCCACGCGGAAGCTCATTCGATGTGATGAGGTTGCAGATTTCTTCATATTTGTCCACATATAAATCAGCTGCTTTTACCGCATTGTTAAGCGTCGGCGCTGCCCAATCATACTTATCAAAGTTTGCGCGCATAACTTCAAGAGTCTCGTCTGTCGTTCTTGTTCGACGCGACTTGAGTGTACCCGCAATAACATCGAATGTAGTACTCTTGTTAATTCCCTGAAGCGTTGCATTAACTGTAATTGTTGCAAAGCCATTTGCGTGTGCGGTAACAGTACCATCTGCACTTACCGTTGCAATCTCCTCATTCGACGAAGAATAAGTATATGTTGCCTGTTCCGCTTCTGCCGGAACACTCGGAGTTGTGTTTAAAATTCCGCAAGAAGCTCCGAGTGATAAGACATTATTCGTCTTGCCGTTATCAAGCTTGGATGTCAAGCTATCAAGCGGTTTAGCACCCGATAAATGAAGTGTATTGAGATAGAGCGTTCCTGCCTTACCGGATGTCGGAGCAGGGTCTACCTCGGTACACTTAATAATAAAATAATACTCTGTCTGACCGGTAAGTGGGAGAAGACCTAAGTCAACATACTGTAAAGTTCCGAGAGCTGATGACTGAACATCGTAAATTGCAGCTGCCGGAGTAGTTGCCATCTTATCCTCAATAGCATCAGGGCTGATGTTGCCCGGGAGGATATAAACCTCTGCCTTCTTAGCATTTGCGCTACCGCTGTATGTCATTGTACCTGCATAAAGACCCGGAGTAGGTGCTTTAAGTTTAAATACAACATACTGGCCTGCTTTTTCATTTAAAATCTGAAGTGCGCCATAGAAAGAGGATACCCAGTTGGTATTCTTTGAGCTATGTTTAACATAAACCCAGTTTGGGTTCTTGCTTTCATTGTAATCCGTAAGAGTTGACGCCATTTCGCCCGAGCGTGAAAGTCCGCTTATAAAGTCGTAGGTAACGCTGTGTTCAATACCCGGCTGAATCGGGTTTTCAATCTCGGTTAAAACCTCAACTTCTTGTGAAGCTGTCTTTGTAACGGTATCGAGTGTTACGCTTACGGAAATTAAAGAGTTGCCGCCGGCAACACCGAGCATTGCTCCGGTTGCCTCATCAATTGCAACAGCAGCGGTATTACTTGATGAATAAGTAATAGTAGCGCCCGATAAATCGGCATCTGTTCCATCATCCAGCTTACCTGTAACGGTAGCAGTTGCCGCGCCACCTATTGCAAGCGCTTTAACTACATCAAGCGAAATGCTTTCAAGCTTTGGAATAACGGGAGCCGGCTCATTTCCGTCAAATATGAGCTTGGTTGCGGTAAGAGTTGCATAACCGTGAGTTGCATCGTCTCCAACACCGTCTGCCTGGAGAACTAAAACATACTCGGTATCTTTGCGAAGCGCAACTTCGCCAAGTGTTGCGATATTTTCGCCCTCTGCATAAGCAAATGTTCCTGCCGGAGTTGATGATTTAACTAAAGCTTCAATATCCGAAAGCTTTGTATCACCTGCGAAAACAAAAATCTTGCCATTTTTTGCACCAATATGGTTTTTATATGCAAGCTTAAACTGATATGCGCCCTCATTTCCGCTCTTAAACTTAATCGCACTCCATGCGCCGTCATCCATACCGATAAAATTAACGGCACCTGCACGAGTTGTCGAGCGACCCGCGAGATTCATATAGTTTCCAAAATATGTCCAACGGGCATTTTTATCAGCATTATAATCTGTGAGTAAATCAAGATTTTCGCCATCATCTGCAAGGCCTGTCATAAGGTTGATTTCATTCGATGTGCTCTCACCGCCGTAGCTTACACAAACTATGTCGCGTGATACAGTCTTTGTAACGCCATCGAGTGTAACGGTTGCCTTGAGTGTTGCACTGCCGTCACTTACTGCTACGAGAGTTCCATCATCAATAATCTTTAATATGTTCTCATTTGAACTCTTTAAGATAACCTCTGCAAGATTTTTCGCAGAAAGGTCAGCTGAATCACCGTTTTCAAGTGTTGCTGTGACAATAGTAGTTGCCGGAGCATTCTTTGAAATGGTATCACTTGATACGATGAGGTTAACCTGGTCAAGCGGAGACGGAGCTTCGCCTATGAGTTCTAAGTTAGTTAAACTCATACCTGCGTATCCGGTACCCTGTGAGTTTGTATTATACTTAGTCGGAATGAATACAAGAAGCATTTCTGCATCTTCATTATACATATCAATCTGACCGAGCTTTATTGTGTCGCCTACTACGCCGTCATAGTTGACTATACCAAGCGGCACAGATTCTTTAGCTTTTGCCGCAATCTGCTCTTTCGGAGTATTTGCCGGAAGAGCATAAATCTTCATCTGGAGCGCACCCACATGGTTTGCCCACTTGAAGTATCCGGTATATCTACCCTGTTTCGGAGCCTTTACAGTAAACGCGATATATGTATTTTCACTCTTTGTATTCGAGTTAAATCGCATAGCAAGGCCATAGAAGCCCTCACAGCTTATAGCGCCATTCATTGAATGGAACTTCCAATTTGCATTCTTCGCTTCGTTATACTCTGTCAAAAGATCGGTTCTTTCATCGTAAAGACCTGCAACGAAGTCGTATTTTGTATTATTTACCTTACCTGCATAAGGAAGAGTATGAATAGCAGTTAAATCAATCGTTTTCTTTAATGTAACTTTACCCAAAGTAACCTTAACTTCAATTGACACAAGACCCTTATCAAGTGCGGTAACAACACCGTCTGTCGAAACCTCTGCAGTTTCCGGTGTCTTGCTTGTGTATTCAATTGTTGCAGCACTTAAATCTGCTGCTTCTCCATTCGCGAGCTTACCTGTAACCGAAAGCTTTGTGGTCTCACCCTTTTCGATTGTATCAAATGAGCTTGAAATGTTAATTTCGGAAAGAGCCTCCGGATTTGCGCCGTTAAATGATACCGAACGGAAGAACATACCCTGACTGCCGATACCACCGTTTGCCATTTCTTCACTATCGGTATTTAATACCTCCGATGTGATAACAAGGACTTTCTCCTTGCCCGCATCCTTTGCCTTGACGATATATTCGCCAAGCTTAATGGTTGTGTTTTCATCAGCCTTTTCAACGTTATCAACCATTACGCCGCTAAAATGCTGACCTGCCTTGCGATTGTTCACCTCGTAAAGCGCAGTTGCATTTGCATCGCAGATATATAAGTCTACCTGCGGAGCAGTGTAGTAATTTCTATGAGTAAATTCAACGGAATACTTACCTGGCTCGGTCGGGAGCTTAATTGTAAATGTCGCAACATTACGGAAGTCAGGACGACCCATAGAAAGGCGCATCCAGCCGTCAAATGCGCATGTGTTGTTCGCATCATACCAATGCTGTCCATTGTATTTCCAGTTCGGGTTGGTTTTCGCATTGTAATTTGCAAATGCACTCGGCTTTGTGTCCTTGGCAGCAGCAGTGCCGTCCTCAAAGCCATAGCGGAAGTCATATGT
This sequence comes from Eubacteriales bacterium, assembly GCA_045544695.1. GTDB lineage: Bacteria > Bacillota > Clostridia > Oscillospirales > JAAYXM01 > RGIG7332. The sequence continues at coordinate 6,961 of JAZPZP010000022.1, forward strand.
TACAGAAGCGTTAACACCCGCCCAATCATTAGTGTCTACAAGAACTCTGTTAACACAATTAAACTCAATTGTATCGGTCTTGGTAACACCGTCAAGTGTAACGGAGGCCTCTACTTTTCCTGTTCCCTCTGCCTTATATGTAACCTGATTACCGTCTAAAGTAATAAAGTCGGGAGTAAGGTTCTTGTAAGATATATCCTGTGTTGTAATATTCGCGGTTGCGTTATCGGTCATCTTGCCAGAAACAGACAACTCCGCAGTATTGTCAACCGGGTTTAAGTCGGTCTTATTTGCCGTAACTTCAATTGATGCAAGAGACGGTGGGGCTGATCCGTCAAAGATTATGCTATAAAGATAGGAACCGTAAAGACCTACATTTGTTCCATTTGTTCCGCTGGAATCAGCAGAAGCTATCATAGCAAACTTAACTTCCTTGCCTGCCATTTCCTCGGTAACCTCAAAAGTGCCAATACGCCAAGTCTGGTCAACGCCCTTTGTACCGCTGCCAATGTAATTTGCACTTGTGGTTACAAGAGATTCCTTTGTTACAGTTGCATCTTTATCAAAAATAAATGTATCGTACTTATTCGTACCGTATGGCACTTCAGTCTTTACCTTAACAGCATACTTACCCGGAGTCTGCGGCAAGATAATCTGAAGTGTAAAGAATTGATCTCTTGTTTCCGCACGGTAGAGAAGTCTGTTCCATGTATCAACCGCGAGGTAATTACTATATGTAACATAGTCACCCTTTGAATACCAGTTCGGGTTGCCCGAATTTGTGGTACTGTGGTTAATCTTTGTACCGTCGGTAAAAACCTTGTTGAGAGCATCAAACGCTCTTAAGTCCGGCGCTTTACCTACAGCGTCAACACGCGGGAAAGCATAAGTTGTCGTTGCTGCACTGCCCGCCCACTCTGCTGCCTGACCAAACACAAAAAGGCCTGTCGGAATAAAACCTACAAGCATTACAAGTGTTATGATAAGCGCTATAATTTTTTTGGATTTAAAAACAGTTTTCATATTGCCCCTCCATTTCTTTTTGAAAGCTATGTTAAATTACCCCTTATGCTAAGCATATCAAAATATTTTTTTATTTACTTTGCATATTCTATTTTTTTATTGATGAATTTCATTGAATAAGCCTCTTTTTTATATTATATCATAAATACAAATATAATCAACAAAAAACCGCCTCTCAAAACTTGAAAGACGGTTTTTTTTAAATTTATTTTCTTAGGTTTAGTCCTCTCAGGGTGCCGCAAAACGCTTGCGGCACCGTCAAGAGGCTTGAGAAAGGAAAATAAAAGAGTGGGATAGCAAAATAAAATAATGAAACAAAAATGCAACTTTTTAACTCTGTTAAAAATATACCACAATCCTCCAAAAATTGCAATATCTTTTTGGAAAATTGGGACGATATTTTTATTTTAAGGGAAGATGCTTCAAAATAATACTGATTTTAGCAAATTAGAACACAACAAGCGGTTGAGAAATGCTCTCAACCGCTTGTATTATTACTCTGATATTTCGTGGATATCGTAGAGCGCAACGCTCTTTTCATTGAATCCGCTCGCGAGTGCATCAGCAACTGCGTTTGCAGTATCAAGTGCCGTGAGACACGGGATACGGCGCGCGCTTGCGCGACGACGGATTTTAACATCGTCCATTGCCGGGTTTCTACCGGTTGCGGATGTTGAAATTACATAGTGAACAACGCCGCTGTCAAGTAATGTCATTGTGTTGCTCTCAGGATTTGCGTGAATCTTATCAACTTCCTTGACTTCAAGACCGCATTCGCGGAGCTTAACGGCAGTTCCGGATGTTGCATAGAGTTCAAATCCGAGCTTTGCATACTTCTTTGCGATAGCGCCGATTTCGCTCTTGTCCTGATCACGAACCGTGATAAATACTCCACCTTCGACCTCCATTGTATACCCTGCAGCGACAAGGCCCTTGAATATCGCTTCGCGAACCGTTTCGCCAACACCTAAAACCTCACCGGTGGACTTCATTTCCGGGCCAAGCTGAGTATCAACATTTGTCAACTTCTCAAACGAGAATACCGGAACCTTAACGGCAACGGTGTTTGCTGCCGGATGGAGACCGTAGGTGTAACCTAAGTCAGAGAGCTTCTCGCCAAGACTTGAACGAACTGCGAGCTCGCACATCGGAATACCTGTAACCTTACTGATATACGGAACGGTACGGGATGCACGCGGGTTAACCTCGATTACGTAAACCTCTCCGTCCATAATAATATACTGGATGTTTACTAGGCCTCTTGCGTTAAGACCTACGCTGAGTGCGCGAGTAACTTCAACAACGCGCTCGGTAAGCTCCGGAGTAAGGCTCTGAGCCGGGTAAATTGCGATACTGTCACCTGAGTGGACACCCGTTCTCTCAACATGTTCCATAATACCCGGGATCAAAATATCATCGCCGTCGCAAATTGCGTCGACCTCAATTTCGGTACCGCTTAAATATTTATCAATAAGAACCGGGTTGTCGTTCTTTGTTGCAAGGATGATTGCCATATACTCGCGAATGTCGTTATCAGAATATGCGATAATCATATTCTGACCGCCAAGTACATAAGACGGGCGCATAAGAACCGGATATCCGAGCGCCTTTGCAGCGGTGAGTGCACCGTCGCAATCTAAAACGGTCTTGCCCTTCGGGCGCTTAATCTCTAAGCTCTCGAGGAGTGCATCAAAACGCTCTCTGTCTTCCGCCATATCAATGCTGTCAGCCGAGCTTCCGACAATCTTGATTCCGTTTTTGTCAAGGAAAGATGTAAGCTTGATAGCGGTCTGACCACCGAATGCAACAATAACGCCTTCCGGCTTCTCCTGCTTGATGATATTAAGAACATCCTCAGGAGTGAGCGGCTCGAAGTAGAGTCTGTCTGCTGTATCAAAGTCGGTTGAAACGGTTTCCGGGTTATTGTTTATGATGATAACCTCATAGCCCATACGCTGAAGTGACCATACGCAGTGAACACTTGCATAGTCAAACTCGATACCCTGACCGATACGGATAGGACCTGAACCAAGTACCAACATTCTCGGCTTTTTCATCTCGTCTGTAAACGGCTTAGCTTCATTGTCACCATCATCGTAAGTAGCATAGAAATACGGAGTCTGCGCGCCGAACTCTGCCGCACAGGTATCAACCATCTTATAGGTCGGAGCGCGCTCGTATTTAATCGGATTTTCAGATAACTGATAGAGGGAAGCGTCGGTATAGCCGAGGCGCTTGCCGCGGAGATACTGAGCTTCACTAATAGGTCTGCCCTTGATTTCCTTCTCGTAATTTACCATATTGAGGAGTTTATACAAGAACCACTCGTCAATCATCGTGATCTCGTGGATTTCATCAACAGAAATTCCGCGATGTAATGCCTCATAAACAACGAAGAGTCGCTCATCGGTACAAGCGTGAAGCTTTGCGCGAATGTCCTCGGTTGAGAGGTACTCAAGCTTCGGCATACGCAAGGTTGAAAGCGAAATTTCAGCACCGCGTACCGCCTTCATAATGGCCATTTCAAATGTATCGGCAATAGTCATAACCTCGCCGGTAGCCTTCATCTGTGTACCGAGCTCACGCTTAGCGTAAACGAACTTTTCAAAAGGCCACTTCGGGAACTTAACTGCAACATAGTCAATTGTCGGCTCATTTGCCGCAAAGGTCTTACCTGTTACAGCGTTCGGGATTTCATCGAGAGTGTAACCGATAGCAACCTTTGTTGCAACCTTAGCAATCGGATAACCTGTCGCCTTACTTGCAAGAGCGCTTGAACGCGAAACGCGCGGGTTAACCTCGATTACCGCATATTCAAATGTCTCCGGATTGAGCGCGAACTGACAGTTACAGCCACCCTCAACGCCGAGCGCCTCAACAATGTCGAGTGCTGCATTGCGGAGCATCTGGAATTCCTTATCAGCGAGAGATACTGCCGGAGCAATTACGATACTGTCACCTGTATGAACACCGACCGGGTCAAAGTTTTCCATCGAGCAGATGGTAATTGCATTGCCCGCCCTGTCACGCATTGCCTCAAACTCAATTTCCTTCCAGCCGGAAATACACTTTTCAACAAGTATCTGACGAATCGGAGAAGCATCAAGACCCTCACGCGCAATCTCATATAATTCTGCGCGGTCAGAAGCGATACCGCCGCCGCTGCCGCCAAGTGTAAATGCCGGGCGAATGATTACCGGGTAATCAATAATTTCTGCAAACTCAATTGCAGAGTCAATATCTTCAACAACCTTAGACGGAATACACGGCTGACCGATGGATTCCATCGTGTCCTTAAACATCTGTCTGTCTTCGGCTTTGTCGATAGTTTCCGGAGAGGCGCCAAGGAGACGAACTCCCTTCTCTTCAAGATATCCCTCTTTTGCAAGCTGCATACAGAGGTTTAAGCCTGTCTGGCCGCCAAGACCCGAGAGAATACTGTCCGGCTTTTCGATCTCAATAATTCTTTTAACCGTTGTGAGTGTAAGCGGCTCGATATAAATTTTATCAGCCATAGCCTGATCGGTCATAATAGTAGCAGGGTTTGAGTTAATTAAAACAACCTCAAGACCATCCTCACGAAGCGCGCGGAGCGCCTGAGTTCCCGCATAGTCAAACTCAGCTGCCTGTCCGATAACGATAGGACCGGAGCCGATAACCATTACCTTTTTAATAGATTCATACTTAGGCATTTTTTGCACCCTCCATCATACCGATAAAACGCTCGTATAACATATTCGCACCGTTTGCGCTGCGGCAAGCCGACGGCTCAAACTGAACTGAAAATGCATTGACTCCGACATACTCAAGTCCCTCACAGGTCTTATCGTTCGTGTTTACAAATGACACCTTTGCAATGCTTTCATCAATTCCAACCACAGTATAGCCGTGATTCTGTGTGCTTATATAAACTCTTCCGTTTTCTGCACATCTTACCGGGTGGTTTGCACCGCGATGACCGTGCGGTAATTTTTCAATTGAGAAGCCGTTTGCAAGAGCTAAAAGCTGATGGCCTAAACGAATACCGAAGGTCGGGATGTTCTTCTCTTTAAGTACACGAAGAGTATTTATCGTTTCAACACATTCGCTCGGGTCGCCCGGGCCGTTTGAGAGCATAATTCCGTCCGGATTAACAGCTAAAATCTCGTGTGCCGGAGCATTTGCCGGAAATACATGAACCTCACAGCCGTAGCCGTTGAGTGTTTTGAGTAAGCTTTCCTTAAGGCCTAGGTCGATAAGTGCAATTCTGTACTTTGCATCATTGCAAGGTGCTACATATTTAACACGGGTTGTAACATTCTTAACCGCATCGCGTACACGGTAATCAGCTATTGCCTTGTGGTCAACCTTGCTTAAATCGGTAGTAATCATACCATTCATCGTTCCGTTATCGCGAAGCGTTTTGACAAGAGTTCTCGTATCAATCTCGCAAAGACCTACGATATTTTTCTCCTTAAAGAATGTATCTATATCCTTCTCGCAGCGGAAATTTGACGGCTCCTTGCACCAGTGCTTAACGATATAAGCCTCAGGCACGATCTTGCTGCCTTCCAAATCCTCCGTGATAACGCCGTAATTTCCTATAAGCGGAAAAGAATGAACCGGAGTCTGACCGTAAAAGCTCTTATCGGTCATTGCTTCAAGATATCCTGTCATACCCGTAGTGAAAACAATTTCGGAAATAACAGTGCCCTCAGCGCCAAAGGACTCGCCTTCAAACACATCGCCGTTCTGGAGTATTAAATATGCCTTCTTACTCATCACACATCCTCCTTATTCTGTCTAGAAAAAACGCATATTAAATAGCGCACGTTGTAAAATAACACTGCCGCAATTTAATATGCGCTAACTCTTAAATTTTCTTTTTACATTATACGCCTATAAGCGGAGTTTGTCAATGTTTTTTGGCGATTTTCCGCGGTTTTTGAGTTATTATAATATTAATAGAATATTTATTCTAAACGGCTTCTTTATTTCAAGCGGTTTATTTTGTTTTTGTTTTTCTTTTATGCACAAAATATACAAAACTTTTTTCACTGCGGTTTGTCCGCCATATATTTTAATTATGCATAAAACTCGGTATATCGTTGCATAATATGCACTTTATACTTTCTGCAAACTCACCATTCAACAGTTTTTCAGCAATTTTTACCGTTATTTCTTCGTCAATTATGCCTCTGAGCGCTCTCGCTCCGCTCTTTTTCTCCTCAGCGCGGCGCGCAATCAGCTCTATAACCTCATCTTCAATTTGTATATTTATTCCTTTTTCACAAGCTCGCGCTGTGATCTCAGCAACCATCTTACGGGCAATTTGTGAAAACTCTTTCGTTTTGAGAGCGTTGAACACAACAATCTCATCAATTCTGTTCACAAGCTCAGGCCGCAGGATTTTTTGAGCCTCTTTAACGGCTTTTGCCTTTTTATCCAAATAACTTCCGACAAAGCCAATTCCCGCTCGTTCACCCAAATGCTCAGAGCCTATATTCGATGTCATAATAACAATCGTATTTTTAAAGTCCGCTATCTTTCCCAAAGAACCGGTAAGCTTTCCGTCCTCTAAAATCTGAAGCAGAACATTCAAAACCTCTGGATGCGCCTTTTCTATCTCATCAAATAAAACAACCGAATACGGCTTTTGACGCACTTTATCCACAAGAAGCCCTCCCCCTTCATAGCCGACATATCCTGGCGGCGCTCCGATGAGCTTACTTACCGCGTGTCTTTCCATATACTCGGACATATCGATGCGTATAAATGAATTTTCCGAGCCGAAGAGCTCCTTTGCAAGGCTTCTTGCAAGCTCGGTTTTTCCAACGCCACTCTCTCCCATGAATAAAAATGTACCGTTTGGCCGGTCAGGATCAGATAATCCCATTCTTCCCTTTATCACTGCGTGGCAAAGCGAGCTTATCGCCTCGTCTTGTCCCACAACTCGCCTGCATAGCTTATCCTTTAAATTTATAAGCTTTTCTTTTTCATCGGAATCCATTGCATCCACCGGAATCCCCGTTCTGTCTGCAATTGCTCTTTTTATATAGTCCTCACTCAATGTGTGCGTATCAAAGCTTGCGCGACTTGCAGCTTCGTCGAGTATATCAATCGCCTTGTCAGGCAAAAAACGATCATTTATATATCTTACCGACAAATCAATTGCACTCTTTAATATCTCATCACTTATAAGAACCTCGTGGTGACGCTCGTAAAGCCCCCTTATCCCGCGAAGAATCGCAAATGTTTCGTCTTTACCCGGTTCCTCTACCTTTATTGGCTGAAGGCGTCTCTCGAGCGCCGCATCTTTTTCGATATATTTTCGATATTCATCATAAGTCGTAGCACCGATAAGCTTAATTTCAGCCCTTGCGAGCGCCGGTTTTAAAATATTCGCCGCGTCAATTGCACCCTCCGCCGCACCGGCACCGACTATCGTGTGAATTTCGTCAATAAATAAAATAACATTCCCTATCTCACGCACCTCGCGCAGAATCTTTTTAACGCGATCTTCAAACTCTCCGCGGTATTTTGTTCCCGCAATTACCGACGGCATATCAAGCGTTATAATTCTTGCATTGTGTAATGCACTCGGAACCTCACCCGACACTATTTTAAGTGCAAGTCCTTCCACTATTGCAGTTTTTCCGACTCCCGGCTCGCCGATAAGACAGGGGTTATTCTTCCCCCTGCGACTGAGCGTGCAGATAACATTCAAAATTTCCTTATCTCTTCCGATTACCGGATCTAAGCTACCTATTCTCGCGGCCTGTGTGAGGTCTCTGCCAAATTGGCGAATCAATTTTTCGCTGCCGCTTTTTTCACGAGTTGCCCGCGTTGACTGTGCGGAATTTGCCGCAAGATCATTATATAATTTCCCCGGGTCAACTCCAAAGGAGAGAATAAGACGCGTCGCAATGCTTTCCCCCTCGCTCAGAATTCCCATTAAAATATGCTCGGTACTTACGCTGTCACTTCCCGATCGCACTGCCTCGGCGTATGCAGCGGAAATTACCCTTTTCGCACGCGGAGTAAGTCCATGCGGAGTCACATTCTGCACACTTCCCATACCGATTGTTTCACACAATTTGCGTGCGAGCGGCTCGCGGCTTATTCCGCGTTTTAACAGAAGCTTTGCCGCTGCACCGTCTCCCTGCGCCACCAGACCGTAGAGTAAGTGCTCCGATCCAACATAAGTATGTCCTAAAGTTGATGCACATTCATGTGCAAGGCGAAGACTGTGTTCACTTCCCGCGGTAAACTTGTTATCATCAAACATCAAACCACCTCGCCTTTAGTATCGCCAAACTTTATAGATTTTTATAAAAATTTTTAAATTATTATTGATTTTTTTAAAAGCCGTGGTACAATAGTGTTAAAGATACAACTTGGAGGTGTTTGTAATGGCACATGTAATTTCTGATGAGTGCATCAGCTGCGGTACCTGCGAAGGCGAGTGCCCGGTAGGTTGCATTTCCGCTGGTGATAGCCAGTATGTAATTGATGCTGATGCTTGCATCGATTGTGGTTCTTGCGCAGGCGCTTGCCCTGTCGAGGCTATTAAGCCGGAATAATCGGTTGTTTAAAGCACAAAAAAGTGCCTCGCGTTCAGCGTGGCACTTTTTTATTTCAGAGGTGAAATTTTTATGGTTGACGAACTCGGAATATCCGGCTTTAAATTAAAGCAAAGCGACGAGTTTTTAAAACTTGGTACTGATTCGATGTTGCTCTCCCATTTTGCAAAAATCCGCAAATACGATAATGTCTGCGATTTAGGGTGTGGAAACGGCGCAATATCAATTCTTCTCTGTGCGCGACACGAAAACATCTCCGTAACCGGCATCGAAATACTTAAAGGATCTTACGAGCTTGCGTGTGAAAATGTTGAGCTCAACAACTTATCAGACCGTATGCAGGTTATACACGGCGATATCGTTAAAATCGAAGAATATTTAAAGCCGGAGAGCTTTAACGCGGTCGTTTCAAATCCTCCGTATTTAAAGCGTGACGGCGGTCTTCATACAGAAAACCCGAACTTGCTCGCCGCCCGTATGGAAATAGACAGCACGATAGACGATATCTGCCGTGCAGCGGCGTATCTTTTAAAATATCAGGGCAGCTTTTCAATTGTATATCGTCCCGAAAGGCTTGCAACGCTCATCTCGTCGCTTTATAAATACAATCTGATTCCCAAGCGGATGCGCCTTGTCCAGAATAACTTAAAAACCGAGCCGTCGCTCGTTCTTTTAGAGGCGAGGAAGCACGGCGGTGAAGGTATGAAAGTGCTTCCGACACTCTTTATCCGCGACGAAGAAGGGCGAGAGACAAAAGAAGTTTCAGAAATTTATCAAAGAAAAGCTTGAACTTTTGTTTTATATATGTTAAACTCATATTATAAAAGTTCAGGAGGTTTTATGCTATGCGTGATTTAACCGACAAGCAACGAGAAATATTTGATTTTATCAGTAACTATATTAAAGAAAACGGATTTCCGCCCGCAGTCCGCGACATTGGTCACGGTGTAGGTCTTACTTCCCCCGCTTCCGTTCATATGCATCTTCAGGCGCTTCAGAAAAAGGGCTATATCGAACGCAGCGGTGGCATGAACCGCGGGCTTAAAATTCTCTCACCCGAGGGAAATGTTAAGTCCTATCCCGCTATCCCGATTTTAGGTCGCGTAGCCGCAGGTGAACCTATTCTTGCTACCGAAAATATTGAAGGCTATGTCCCATATGACGGCGGCAGTTCCGGCTATGAGCATTTTGCGCTCCGCGTTCGCGGTCTTTCGATGAAGAATGCAGGCATTATGCCTGATGATGTTATCGTTGTTCGCCGCCAGCAGGTAGTTAATAATGGCGATATCGTCGTCGCTCTTTTAGAGGACGAGGCAACCGTTAAAACCTATATGCACAAAGGTGGTAAGGTTTGGCTTATGCCTGAAAACGAAGACTTCTCCCCGATTGACGGAACTCATGCCGCAATTTTAGGAAAAGTTGTCGCGACAATGCGCTATTATCAGTAAAGTAAAAAATAAAAAGACCATCCTTACGGATGGTCTTTTTTACTTTTTAAAAGAACTTCTGCTCGAGCGGATTCTGGCGCTCAATTTCTTCGAAAATTGCAATCTCTGTCTTGATGTGCTCAGGTGTAATGAAGAGCTCTCCACCGTTTACCATGTGGTCGTAAAGCTTTGTGTAGTATGCGTTGGTGCCATACTCAAATGCATCACCGTTAAGCTCAATTTCTTCCTTGTGCCATACGATTGTGTTCTTGCAGTATGCCGGAGTTCCATCCTCATTGTGGAGGGAATTCGGGTCGAGAACCGGCTGTGGTGATTCGCTCTCGAGATAGTACTGATACTCAATCTTCTTATCGCCTACGCGCATAGCGCCACGGTCGCCGTGAACCTTATAGTACCAACCTTCGTTGTACGGATCTGACGGGTTAATCTCAATTTCAAAGCGCGGACCCTTCTCATATTCTAAAATTGCAAATACATAGTCCTCAGCATCACCGACGGAGTTAAAAATCTCAAGCTTTGAATAGATATTCTTCGGCATTTCGTCTGTACCGGAGAGGAAAATGCACTGCTCAAACGGGTGCGGACCTGTGTTTCTCATAGCGCCTGCATCCTTGCGGATGAGAGTCTGCCAGTCGTAACGGCGGGTAAAGTTGTTCCAACGAGCACGAACAAGCTTGATATCGCCGAGGATACCGGAGTTAATGATTCTCTCCATCTCCATATAATACTGAGCAAGTCTTGACTGCTGGAAAATTGTAAACATAACATTGTTTTTCTTTGCTGCGTCAGCAAGCTCCTGAACCTGGCTTGCCTTCTTGGCAATCGGCTTCTCACAAAGCACGTTAAAGCCGTGGTTTAAAAGGTCAAGTGTTGTTTCGTAGTGAAGCTCTGAGTAAGATGCATTGATAACCAAATCAATGTCCTTGCGATCAAAAAGAGCCTTGTAGTCGCTATATGTATCGCAACCGAAATCGCTTGCTGCAACTGCAGCACGAGCAGGGTCAAACTCAACAACTGCAACAACATTGTACTTGTCATTAGCTTCCGAGCGAAGATATGCGCCGTGGATATCGCAGCCGCTTCTGCCGTAACCGATTACGGCAACATTCAATTTTTTCATAGTAATCCAACTCCTTTATATTTTCATTATATACTTTTTAAAAAAGATTTCCTTAACTATTTTTCTTAATTTTCCAAAAATCTTAACTATCTTATTCTTTCATAATACGTCTGAACTGCGACGGCGGAATACCGTAACTCTTTTTAAATACACGGCTGAAGTAATTTGAATCAGAAAAACCGCAGGTTTCACAAATTTCTACAAGTGATGTATTTGTGTCGCGCAAAAGCTCTGCCGCGTGATTGAGCCTTAAGTTCATAATATACTCGCTAAACGTCTTCCCTGTAACCTGCTTGAAAATGTAAGAAAAGGTTGAGGTCGACATCATAGCAATTCTGCAAACCTCTTCGAGATATATTTTCTCGTTATAATGCCGATTGATATATAAAATCGCTTTATCTATTGCATCCCTGTATTTTTCAAAAAGCTCATCCGCTTCGTATTCGGCGTTCTCAGCATATTCCGAGGCAATTGTTGCAAGAAGCTTTAAAAGATCAGCCTTTATAAATAAATACGAATGCTTGCGATATGAATTGTATTCGCGCAAAAGGTCTGAAAATAGCTTATCAATGAAGTGCGACTTCTCATCACTTACCCTGCAGAGACTCTTTACCATATTCTGACTTAAGAAAAACGGCTCTAAGTATGCAATGTCAAAAAGTCCGTCGCGATCCTCATATTGCAGTGCTTCATTGATGAAGCGTTCGGAAAATTCACAACAAATCAACGAGGAATTATTATCATCACATTCAACTCTGTGTTCTACAAACGGTGGAATGATGCAAATTCCATATTGGAAGCAGTCATATTTGTAGCCGTTTAAATACTGGCGGCATTTTCCCTTTCGCACATACCAGATTTGAAAATACTCGTGCGAATGGTCTTTCTGCTTAAAAGGACCCTTGTTTTCGAAAATCTTTACCGGGAACTTGGTATTCATATTTTTATCGGTCGTGTAGAAAGCCTTTTCCATTACCAATGCTCCTTCATAACGGATACAAAGTGCTCCATAAATCGCGCACATCCGTCTCTGTTTAAATGCCCCTGATCGGCAAAATCGCTGTCCCAGAGTATTTCTGACGACGATGTTGCAAAGTCAATAAACGGTATTTGAAATTCATCCGCAATCTCCTGCACCGCGCCTGTTATTTTATCATAGTATTCAATTCGGTTAAAAATAGTTGGCGGAAGCGGTGCAATAGTCAAGGCCACTTCGATATCATTTTCCTGTGCCAGAGCTATAAGTTTCTTTAAATACTCAATCTGACGCGGATGGAATTCTTCATATTCTTTGGAAAATGGGTGATTTTCAGGCGCGACCATCTCACTTGTAATGGAATTCCGCGTAGAATAAAAGCCGTTTCCTCGATAGTTGTCTGCTCGTTCCTCTTCCTCTTCGTTATCGGACGACGACATAATGCTCTCTATTCTTCCGAATGGGTTTAAATAGTTGTTGTAAAAATCTAAACAGTCATTGAATTTCAGCGTGTTCCAAAGCATAGAAAAAGCATTGGTTGACGGCTTTAGTTCCTTTAAGATAGTTACCGCCTGCTCCTTTGAGTATTCCTCAAGCAGAACCTTGAAATAAACATCATAAATCAAATACTTTGGCTTCTGCGTTTTCAGCACTTCGCGGAGCAGATAGTACGCGGTATCCGGCTGTTGGAGTGCCGTTCCCAAATTGAACATCTCCATATCAAACTCGTATTTAACCCACGCGGGATCATAACTGCACATTGCATGACTCGAACCTAAAACCAAAACATCAACGCTGTTCTCGGGCAAAGCATAAAAGTCAGATATCTGATAGCTTGTTATCCTCTGCGTTACATTTCGGTCATTATAGTGAGCCGCAAGAGCAATTGCCGACACTTGCGCTGCCGCATAAAAAACGATGAGCGCAAGCAGGAACGCGAGTATTCTTTTTGTATATATTTTAAAATTGGAAGTAAATAAACGCGGTTTCATTTCCTGTCACTCCAAACATCATTATAAGGCCAAAAAGCACAAGATAGCAGATATATCTGACCGTTCTGTGCCCATAGAAAAGGCGTGTTAAGGCATTTTCCTTGCGTGAAACAAACGAAATTATACAGAAAAGAAGCGCAAGAAGTGCCGAGCTTACAATTCTGTATGTACCAATACTTTCAAAAAAACCTGCGAAGTCAAGCGGGAAAATATGGCTTATGATATAAATCGCATCCGAAAGGCTGTTTGCGCGGAAGAATATCCATGAAAAGCAAATAAGCATAAAAGTTACGGCAACCTGAAGAATTTTATGCAATACCACGCACTTATCGCCAAAAACTCGCTCATTTACCTTCTTACGCAAGTCTTTGGTACAGGTGCTGATGCTTGTATAAACACCGTTGATAAGCCCCCATATTACAAAGGTCCACTCGGCACCGTGCCACAAACCACTCAGTGCAAAAGTTGTCATATTGTTTAAAATATATCTCGCCTTACTGCAACGACTTCCGCCAAGAGGAATGTAGACATAATCGCGGAACCACGAGGAGAGCGATATGTGCCATCTGCGCCAAAACTCACCGGTTGTTTTTGATAAATACGGGCGATTGAAGTTTTGCATAAGGTTAAAGCCCATAATTTTTGCAGAGCCGACTGCGATATCCGAATATCCGGAAAAGTCGCCGTAAATCTGAAGCGCAAAGGCTACCGTTGCCGCAATAAACGCAGCACCCGAATGCTCCCCCGTGTTGTTGTAAACCTCATTTACAAGGAGCGCCAGCCTGTCGGCAATTACAATTTTTTTGAATAATCCCCATAAAATTACGCGCAAGCCCAAAATTGCCCTTGCGATATCAAATCTCTTCTGCTCTGCAAACTGCGGAAGAAGATTATCTGAGCGCTCAATAGGGCCGGCAACAAGCTGCGGAAAGAACGAAACAAAGAGCGCAAAAATTCCGAAATGGCGCTCAACCTTAGTCGTTCCCTTGTAAACATCAATAGTATAGCTGAGCGTCTGGAATGTAAAAAACGAAATTCCGACAGGTAGCAGGATATCAAATGTCGGCAAATTTATTGACGAATTAAAAAGATCAAGAGCAGAATTGATATTCTCCGTAACAAAGCCGAGATATTTGTATACGAACAGTACTCCGAAGCTCAAAACAAGGTCAACCGTAAGTATGATTTTCCTTTTGAGTTTGTCTTTTTCTTTGTCAATTAAAATCGCGGCAAAAAAGTTAATCGCGGTACAGAAAAGTATAAGCAAAGCGTATTCAGCGCGCCACGACATATAAAAATAATAGCTCGCCGCAAGGAGAAGAATCCAGCGAAAGCGCGGTGCAATTATAAAATACAGCAATGCAACGAGCGGCAAGAATATAAGGTACTCAAATGAATTAAAAATCAAAACAAATCACCATAAAAACATATTTATATAAAGTATACAATTCAAAAAAGAAAGTGTCAATGAGATTATACATTAAAAAAATAATTTTGCAACAATTTTGTGTGTTTATAAAATATTTTACTCCTTTTTTTGCATTGCAGGAATATCCGAGCCAACTTTCGGTGAAAATGTATTGGAAGAAAACTTTAAGGAGAAAAATAATATGAAACGATTTATTGCGATTATTTTATCATTTCTTTTAATTTTCACTCTCTGCGCGTGCGGTATGGGCGGAAATGTTTCCGATGATGCAAAATTTGTGGGTGTTGCAATGCCCGCAAAGTTCTTGCAGCGTTGGAATCAGGACGGAACAAATATGAAAAAAGCGCTCGAGGAGCGCGGATATCGCGTTGAGCTTCAGTATGCGGAAAACGATGTAAACACCCAGGTTTCACAAATTGAAAATATGATTACCAAAAAAGTTGATGTTCTGGTAATCGCCGCGGTTGACGGTTCGGCACTTACCGACGTGCTCTCTCAGGCGCACGCAAACGGCATCAAGGTAATTGCCTACGACCGACTTATTATGAATTCCGATAATGTCGACTACTACGCAACTTTTGACAATGAAATGTGTGGCAGTCTTCAGGGAAAGTTCATCGTTGAAAAGTTAGGACTTGAAAATAACGCAGGCCCGTTCAACATTGAAATTTTTGCGGGTAGCTCGGACGACAACAATGCGCTTTATTTCTACAAAGGTGCTATGGATGTGTTAAAGCCTTATATTGATAACGGAAAATTAGTTGTAAAAAGCGGCCAGACGGATTTTGCAAAGGTTGCTATCAACACCTGGAAATCAGAGCTCGCTCAGGCGCGAATGGACAACCTTTTAACTGCAAATTACGCAAACAACACGCCGCTTCACGCGGTGCTTTCCCCGAATGACAGTCTGGCAATCGGCATTATCGCGGCACTCAAGAACATCGGCTACAACGGCACGGATAAACCCTATCCGATTATCACAGGTCAGGACTGTGACAGACCGAATGTCGTCGCGCTCAAAAATGGTGAGCAATCGATGAATATTTTCAAGGATACGCGCATACTTGCCGACAAGGTTGTCAGCATGGTCGACTCTCTCCTCGCAGGCAAGGATGCTGAGGTAAACGACACAACAACCTACGATAATGGTGTTAAAATCGTTCCGACTTACCTTTGCAGTCCGGTAATTGTAACGCAGGACAATTACCGCGAAATTTTAATTGATTCCGGCTACTACACGGAAGCCGAAATTGAAAAATAGCTTTGACGGCATTGGGAAACCAATGCCGGGGACATAGAAACGGAGGCGGCTATGGCTGATTATATTTTGGAAATGCAGGAAATCGTAAAGGAATTCCCCGGTGTGCGCGCGTTAAATAATGTTAACTTAAAGGTCGAGCGTGGTACAATTCACGCACTTTGCGGTGAAAACGGTGCCGGAAAGTCAACTCTTATGAAGGTTCTTTCGGGTATCTGGCCCTATGGCTCATATTCGGGCAAAATTATTTTTGATGGTGAGGAATGTAAATTTTCAAACATCCGTGACAGCGAATCGCGCGGTATTGCGATAATTCATCAGGAGCTTGCCTTGGTGCCTGATTTGTCTATAGCCGAGAATATCTTTCTCGGTAATGAGCGCCAAAAGCGCGGCGTTATCGACTGGAACGAAACCTTTTCGGCTGCTCGCGAAATGCTGAAAAAAGTAGGCTTAAACGAAGAACCTACTACAAAAATCTCTGAGCTTTCAGTCGGAAAACAACAGCTTTGTGAAATTGCAAAGGCACTTGCCAAAAATGCGCGACTGTTGATTTTAGATGAGCCCACCGCATCGCTTAATGAAAACGATTCGGAAAACCTGCTCAATTTACTGCTTGAACTCAAAGCGCGCGGTATTACCTCGATTATTATTTCCCATAAACTAAACGAAATTGAGCGTGTTGCCGATGAAATCACGGTAATTCGCGATGGAAGCACTATTGAAACGCTCTCGGGTGAGATCAGTGAAGACCGCATAATCCGCGGAATGGTTGGAAGAGAGATAACCGACAGATTCCCGAAAAGAGACTCAAAAATCGGAGATATCGCCTTTGAAATCCGCGATTGGACGATAGCTGATCCGAATATTCCGGGTAAAGTGCGCTTAGATCATATAAATTTAAATGTGCGGCGCGGAGAAGTAGTCGGAATTGCCGGACTTATGGGCGCGGGTCGCACCGAGCTTGCGATGAGTATTTTTGGAAGATTATACGGCAATAAAGTGAGTGGCGAAATCTATAAAAACGGTGAGAAAATTTCTCCGAACAGTGTGCGCGATGCGATTAACAAAGGCCTTGCCTATGTAACTGAAGACCGAAAAAGCGCGGGGCTCATTCTGGAAGAAGATATCCGCCGCAATATAACGCTTTCCAATATGAAAAAAGTCAGCCGTGGCGGTGTAATTGATCCCGATTCGGAAATTGCAGTCGGCGAGGAATATCGCAAAAAGCTTAATATTAAATGCTCGAGCATTTTCCAGACGACAGGCAATTTATCGGGTGGAAATCAGCAAAAGGTAGTGCTCAGCAAATGGATTTTAACCGAGCCCGATGTTCTTATTCTGGACGAGCCGACGCGTGGAATTGATGTCGGCGCAAAGTATGAAATTTATACGATTATAAATTCGCTCGTCGCCGATGGAAAAAGTGTTATTATGATTTCCTCTGAGCTTCCCGAGGTTCTCGGCGTAAGTGATCGCGTTTATGTAATGAACGAGGGCAGAATTGTCGGTGAACTTTCACGCGATGAGGCAACTCCGGAGCGCGTTATGAGCGCAATTATGGCAAACCGCCGCGTGGATTAAAGGAGAATTATTATGGACAAAATTAAAAATAAAATGAATATAAGTATGAACCTGCGGCAGTTCAGTATGCTCATTGCGCTCGTCGTAATTATGGTACTGTTTCAATTTCTTACGGGTGGAATTCTCTTAACTCCGCAGAATGTAACCAACCTTATAATGCAGAACGGCTATGTAATAATCCTTACAATCGGTATGCTGCTCTGCATTCTAAGCAGCGGCAGTATCGACTTGAGTGTCGGCTCTGTTGTTGCATTTATCGGAGCGGTGCTCGGCGAGCTCATTGTTCAGATGGGTTTTAACACCTGGCTTGCGGTACTGATAGCGCTTGTTATCGGCGGACTTATCGGCGCGTGGCAAGGTTTCTGGATTGCATATATGCGAATCCCTGCATTTATTGTTACACTCGCAGGCATGCTCGTTTTCCGCGGTCTTACACAATTCGTCTTGCAAGGGCTCACGCTCTCTCCCTTTCCCGAGGATTTTAACCTGATTTCCTCAGGTTTTGTGCCAAACCCTTTAAGCGCTATCTTTCTCGGTGGCGCGGCAATTTTAATTTATCTTTTCATGAGTATAAGGCGCCGAATTTTGCGAAAGAAAAAGGGCTTTGACACACAGTCGCTAACCTTTTTCATAATCAGTACCGTTTTAATTGTTGCCGCGATTGCGCTTTTCTCAATTTGGCTTACTATGTACAAAGGCATTCCGATTCTTTTAATTTTAATGCTCATTTTAATTATCGCCTACTCATTCTTTACAAGCAAAACCGTACCCGGCAGATATCTATACGCGATGGGCGGTAATGAAAAGGCGGCAATTTTATCGGGTATCAAAACAAAGAAAATCCTTTTTTGGACATTTGTAAATATGTCGACGCTCGCCGCGGTAGCAGGTGTTGTCTACACCTCCCGACTTCAAGCAGCAACTCCTACTGCAGGCTTAAACTTTGAACTTGACGCAATTGCCGCATGCTTTATCGGCGGTGCTTCAAGCTCGGGCGGTATTGGCACGATAATCGGTGCTATAATCGGTGCTCTTGTAATTGGTGTTTTAAATAACGGACTTTCGATTATGGGTGTCGGCTCAGACATGGTGCAAACAATTAAGGGTCTCGTTTTACTCGCAGCAGTCGTTTTCGATATTCTCTCAAAAAAGCGCGGAGGACGCGCATAAAAAAGGTAGTGGCATTCGCCACTACCTTTTTATTTCTGTTTTTCGCGAAGTTGTTCTTCGATCATCATATCCTTTACTTTCATAAGACGGGATAAGTTTCCTCTCTCATTTTCGTCAAGCTTCATTGTGATGTATCGAATCGTTTCTTCAAGACGAGGTATCATAAAATGCTCAAGCGCATTTACTCGTCTGCGCGTCTTTTCAATTTCCTGCGCTAAGAGCTGCGCGGTTTTCTCTGTTTCCGCAAGAGAGAGCAAGTCTTCGGTAACGGAAGACAGCTCATAAACCGCATCGTCAAGCTCACCCGAGGTCATAGCATAGCTATACGGGAAATTTTCGGATGCGTCGTCGTTTTTCATCTTGAAATTATAGACGGGAACGTCAACGCTCATTATGTTCCTGCTGCCCATCTCGACAGACACGCTCTGTTTCGGAAGAAGGAGAGCCTGCTCGAGCATCTCAGGCGACATAACGGCGGACGCGAGCGCAAAGCTCTTCTGTGCTCGGATGAGAGAATCCTCAACTCGCGCACGAATCTCGCGGTTTTTGCGTACGACATCCAAAAACTGCTTCATCAGCTCGTCACGCTTATCCTTTAAAAGCTTATGACCGCGGCGCGCGGTATTTATACGAACTTTAAGCTTTTTAAGCTCCATTCGCGTTGGGTTGACATTAAGTCTTGCCATCGTAAAAACTCCTTATTTTGCCGGAAGATACTTTTCGATATACTCAGGCTTGATTCGCTTGAGCTCACTCTTCGGTAAAATTGATAAAAGCTCCCAGCCGAGGTTTAGCGTTTCCTCAATGGAACGGTTTTCGTTATAGCCCTGATTTACATAACGACTCTCAAATTCATCTGCAAATTTAGCATAAAGCTTATCGATATCCGAAAGAGCCGCCTCACCTAAAATTGTCATAAGTTCTTTTGCTTCCTTGCCGCGCGCGTATGCCGCAAAGAGCTGGTTCATTGTGCCTGCGTGATCTTCTCTCGTTTTTCCGGCACCGATACCCTTGTCCTTAAGACGTGAGAGCGACGGAAGCACATCGACCGGCGGCTGCATATCCTTGCGATAAAGCTCGCGAGAGAGAATAATCTGACCCTCGGTAATGTATCCGGTAAGGTCAGGGATAGGATGAGTTTTGTCATCCTCAGGCATTGACAGAATCGGAATCATTGTGATTGAACCCGTACTGTCAAGTGTTCTGCCTGCGCGCTCGTACATAGACGCAAGGTCAGTGTACAAATATCCCGGATAACCGCGGCGGCTCGGAACCTCTTTACGCGCAGCAGATACCTCACGAAGCGCCTCGGCATAGTTTGTGATATCAGTCATGATAACGAGAACGTGCATATTCTTTTTAAATGCGAGGTACTCAGCGGCAGTAAGCGCCATACGCGGCGTTGAAATACGCTCGATAGCAGGGTCGGAGGCTAAGTTTACGAACATAACCGTTCTGTCGATAGCTCCGGTTTTCTTAAAGTCGCTTATAAAGAAGTCAGCCTCCTCGAATGTAATACCGATTGCGGCAAAAACAACCGCGAACTGCGCGTCGTTGCTCAAAACTTTAGCCTGACGCGCAATCTGCGCTGCAAGCTGAGCATGCGGAAGACCTGAGCCCGAGAAAATCGGAAGCTTCTGTCCTCTTACAAGTGTGTTAAGTCCGTCAATTGTGGAAACACCGGTCTGGATAAACTCGTCAGGATAGTTTCGGGAAGCCGGGTTCATCGGCATACCGTTTATATTACGACGCTCATCGGCTAAAATTTCTGGGCCGTTGTCGGCAGGTCTGCCCATACCGTCAAATACGCGGCCGAGCATATCCTCGCTTACTGCGAGTTCAATTCCATGACCTAAAAAACGCACCTTACTCTGAGCAAGATTGATTCCTGCCGAGCTTTCAAAAAGCTGAACGAGCACGTCGTTTCCGTTAACCTCAAGAACTTTGCAGCGGCGGATTTCGCCGTTTGGAAGCTCAACCTCACCAAGCTCGTCATAAGAAACATCAACGACATTTTTAACGAGCATAAGCGGGCCCGCTACCTCTTGGATGGTACGATATTCTTTTAACATAATTACTGTACCTCCTCTGCGATGAGTGTTTCGATTTCATCGTTCATAAGATCTGCAATTGCAGCGTACTGAACCTCATAATCCATTTCAGAAATATCTTTAGCACGGCCGATTCTCTCTCTTGCCGAAATCGCAAAGAGCTCCTTCATCGGAACACCTGCGTCAAGCGCCTTTTTACCGAGTGAGTTAAAGCTTAAAATAAGCTTTAAGAGCTTTGACTGCTTAGCAAGTGATGAATACGAATCGGTATCGGAGAATGCGTTCTGCTGGAGGAAGTCCTCACGGATAATCTGCGCGGTTTCAAGCGTTAAACGGTCTTTTGCAGAAAGCGCGTCGATACCTACAAGGCTTACAATCTCCTGCAATTCGCTTTCAAGCTGAAGAATTTGCATCGCATCAGCACGATTCTTTGAAAAGTCTTTTTCAATATTTGCATTAAACCACGGTGACAATCTGTCTAAGTATAACGAATATGAATTAAGCCAGTTGATTGCCGGGAAGTGACGGCGGTATGCAAGTGAGCTGTCAAGTCCCCAGAACACCTTAACGATTCGGAGTGTTGCCTGAGCAACCGGCTCGGAAATGTCACCGCCCGGAGGGGAAACCGCACCGATCGCAGTGAGCGAGCCGGCTCTGTCGTCTGATCCTTTACAGATAATTCTTCCTGCGCGCTCGTAAAACTGTGCAAGACGCGAGGAAAGATAAGCAGGATAACCCTCATCACCCGGCATCTCCTCAAGTCGGCCCGACATCTCACGCAGAGCCTCTGCCCAACGGGAAGTCGAATCCGCAATAACCGCAACGTCATAACCCATATCGCGGTAATATTCAGCAATCGTAATACCTGTGTAAATCGAAGCCTCACGCGCTGCAACAGGCATATCCGATGTATTTGCAATAAGAATCGTTCTCTTCATAAGAGACTCGCCCGTCTTCGGGTCAGAAAGCTCAGGGAACTCGCGTAAAACGTCGGTCATCTCATTTCCGCGCTCGCCGCAGCCGATGTATACAACGATGTCAACATCCGACCACTTCGCAAGCTGGTGCTGAACGACGGTTTTTCCACTTCCGAATGGGCCCGGAACCGCAGCGGTACCGCCCTTTGCAATCGGGAAAATTGTATCTATAATTCTCTGACCGGTCATCATTGGAACGTCCGGCGGTAACTTTTCTTTAAATGGACGACCGACACGAACAGGCCATTTCTGAAGCATCGAAACCTCAACGATGTCACCATCTGCTTTGCGGATTTTTGCAACCGTATCTTCGACCTTCTTTTTACCTGCTGAAATCTCAACGATTTCGCCTGCTGCTCCCTTCGGCACCATAATTCTGTGCTCGACGATAATAGTTTCCGAAACGACGCCTAAAATGTCGCCCTCGGAAACCTCCTGGCCAACCGTTACCTTCGGTGAGAAGTCCCACTCGCGTTCACGGTCAACTGCAGGAACATCAATTCCGCGCGAAATATTACTGCCGGAAAGAGCGCGGATTTTCTCAAGCGGGCGCTGAATTCCGTCATAAATATTTTCGATAAGACCCGGGGCTAACTCAACCGAGAGCGGAACGCCCGTCGTTTCGACCTCGTCACCAAAGCCGATACCTGCGGTTTCCTCATAAACCTGAATTGATGCCTGGTCTCCGCGCATCTCGATAATCTCGCCAATAAGGCGCTCCTTACCGACGCGCACAACGTCAAACATATTTGCATGAGAAAGTCCCTCCGCAACGATAAGCGGACCCGAAACCTTTATAATTTTTCCGTTACTCATATTTTACACTCCATTCAGCTTGGAATCTAATTGTCTAAAATATCTGCGCCAACCGCGCGTTCAACCGTTTTGTGAACGCCGCGCATTCCAATTCCCAAGGATCCTTCCTTGCCGGGAATCAAAATTATTGCCGGGTGCATGGCATCTTTAAAGCCTGCAATTTCATCTTCAATCAAGACTGCAAGCTGTTCAGTTATATAAATTATCGCATAGTCTTCTTTTGCAAGGCTATTAAGCTTTAAACGCGCCTCCTCCGCATCTTCAATCGCGAAGGTGTCAAAGCCGAGAGCCTTAAAGCCGAGAGTGCTGACGCGATCTCCCATTACAGCAACCTTATACATAACATTCCCTCAATCTCTCGCGAATTTCATCGCGCGGTAAATCCTGCGCCTTACCCGCCGCAATTATACGAATTGCAGTGATGTCCGCCTCGCGCGCCGCAATGTATGCGGTGAGCGGAGCCTCGCCGAATGCGACATAGCGCGCGGATTTAAGATATTTCATAACCGCATTGTCACAAGCGCGCTCAAACTGAGTAAGTGATGCGCCTGTATGAGATAAACTATGCGCTTCCTCGAGCTCGGTTCCGGTATAAGCATCACCTAAACTTCCGCTCATATATGCCGACTCAATTCTATCCTTTGAAATACTCCCGCCCGAAACCAGCGCTTTACTTAAAAAATCAGCATCCTTTTTCTGGCGAGCGGCACGAACCGCTATGCGTAAATTCAAAGTATCAATTAAAATCGAAACATAGCCTTTTAAAAAGCTATCGTTTGATTTCATAGCTTCCGCTTTCATTTCATCAAAATACGCGTGGTCTAAAATAAGGTCACAGCTCTGCGCATCTTCCGTTCTTGATAAAACCTCTCTTGCGCGCGGAATTGCATCTTTAAGAGCGTCACTTAAATCGCGCAAATCACCCTGGTGAATAGCTGAAGCAAGTGCTTTTGCGCTATATCTTCCCGCATCAATAAGTAGCGATTCACTACTCTGCCCTGCGGCATCGCTTTTTAAAATAACCTTGACGTTATGATAGTCATATTTCATACGAAATACATCGCAAATCGCCTTATTAGGCGAAATTTCGCTCATCGTCGTGTAAGTTTCGCGACGAGCGGTGGCGAGCACTTTCTCAATTTCAAGCGCATTTACATTCTGCATATCGCTATATCCGAAATTTGAGAGTGTTTTCGCCATATCCTCAAAGGATGCGGCGTCAATCAGCGCGTCAAGAGCTACAGAGTCCAGAAGATTCTTTTCAAGGGAGCGGACACGCATTGACGCGTACAGATAATCGGTATCACGAGTTTTCATATCAATTGCTCCTTAACCGAAAAGTATGTTTGCAACATCGCCTGCGAGCTCGTCGCGCAGCTGCGAAATTATCGTTTTAAACGAAGCATCAATCTCAAGCGTTCCCTCTTTCAGAATGAGGCCACCCTCAATTTCGCGTGTTTCATCGGAAAGAGTAAGGCCTTCGCCACGGATAAGCTTACCTGCGGTTTTGAGAATCCCGTCGCCCTCGCTGAGTTTTTTATTGGCGAGAGATACAACGCTTTTGCCGTATTTTGCGCGGTCCTCTTCAGACATAATAATCTCTTCGTTTCCGCTTATAGTTGCCGAAAGCACGAGAGAGGTGAGCATATTTACATACTCATCCCCTTCCTGCGCGCAAAGCTTTGTAACCGCTTCGCTAAACGCAATGTCAATCATTTGCTGCTTTGTGCGAAGAAGCATTTTACGAGCTTCCAAACCGGCAACGCCGCTGAGTCGCTCGCAACGCTCGTCAGCAAGCTTCTTTCCCTTTGAAAGAATTTCCGAAGCTTCTGTCTTTGCCTTTTGGGCAAAATTTTCACTTATCGCCTGTGCATCAATTTCAGCTTGTGCTTTAATTTCTTTTGCAGTATTTTCCGCATCTTCAAGGATGCGTTTTGTTATATTTTCAATGCCGTTCATATGGCTTCATCCCTAAATTAAAGATTGATTCCGTTGAGCATAAGGAAGGAGATAAGGAGCGCTAAAACTGCGTAGGTCTCAACCATAGCAGCAAAAATCATACCCTTTGATAACTCCTCCGGACGCTTTGCAACAATGCTTACACCTGCAGCTGCTGCTCTGCCCTGTGCGATAGCTGAGAAATAGCCGACAAACGCAATCGGGAGGCAAGCAAGGAAAATGTTAAAGCCGTTTCCGAGCGTTACATCAACCGGCTCTCCGAGAAGACCGATTTTAACAAGAACAAGGAACGCGATAAGAAGTCCGTAAAGGCCCTGTGTACCCGGAAGCACCTGTAAGAGAAGAGTCTGACCGAACTTGCTCGGGTCCTCTGTAACGACACCTGATGCCGCTTCACCGACAGAGCCTACCGCTCTTGCCGAGCCGATACCTGCAAGACCTGCAGCGAGTACTGCACCTAAAAGTGCAAAAAGAATACCACCGTTATTTGTCATAAATTCTAACATATTATTTTTCCTCCTTAACAATGTCTACATATTTTGTTTTTGTGTCAAGCGGTGAGAAAATTTCTCCGCCGCCCTCATAAAACTTTCCGAAAAACTCAACGTATTGTAAACGCGAGGTGTGGACATACGTACCGATTAAGTTGACCGCAATATTAAATGTATGTCCTATTAAGAATACGATTACAAAACCAATCGGGCCGGTCATCGCGCCCATCGTGTTGATAACGCTTGCGATAACCGCAGTTGCAAGGCTTAGGGCGAGCAGTCGCGAATACGACAGAATATCACCCAAATACGACGTTATATCATAAAGACTTGCAAGGCCTGAAGTTATTTTCTTAAAGAATTTCTTCTCATGTCTGCCCTGAGTTAACAAAAGCGCGAGCGCGCCGACGCCGATTAAAATAAGACCTACATTTGTAAGACCTAAAAGCGCAAACACAATTCCGCCAAACAGCACCCACCAAGAGCCGATATCGAATATCGCATCAAGCAAGTGCCCATCGCGAATCATCATATACGCCTTAACCGCCATACCTGCAAAGATGTGTACACCACCAAGTGCAAACGAGAATATAAGCATGAGCATCGGGTCGTCTAACGGATTAAACCAAAGTGCCAGATTCCATGTAAATTCTTTTCCCGTAAACAGCTTATATGCGGTCGGGATAGCGTCCCCGAAGAATCCTCCGAACAGAACGCCCCATATAAATGTCGTTATTCCGCACATAACCGCCATCGACATTATCTGCTTCATTCCGCCGCGCGGCTTGAATTTAAGAAGAACAATCGCGCCAACAAGAGTCAGTAAAATTCCGTATGCCGCGTCGGAGAACATTATTCCGAAGAAGACCGCAAAAAACGGAGCCATAAACGGGTTCGGGTCGATTCCGCGATACGCCGGTGGCGAGTACATGTTTGTAATCATCTCGTACGGGCGCACCATTTTGGAATTATAGGTAAGTATCGGTGGCTCCTCATTTTCGTTTGGATCGCGGATTTCATAAGCTGCACCGTAACTTTCAAAAAGCTTTGTTAGGTTCTTTTCCTCCCGCTCAGGGAACCAACCGGTAAGAACAACCGTTTTGTCGGTCATCAGAAGCTTTTCCTGTGCCTCGGATTTGGCGATTTTAACGCTTAATATGTCATACGCAATATCAAGCTCATCAGCCGATTCTTTCATTAAAGAAATTTTCTCCGCGAGCTTTTCGCGCGCGTCTTTAAGCGCTGATATTTCCCTGTCAAACGCCGTTATATTTTCTCTTACGCTGCCGCTTTGCTCCTTAAACTGTGTTTTGGAAAAACCAAATGAGCGAAGAGCTTCGATTGTTTTATCTTCATCCGCAATGTGAGCAACAATAACGACATAATGCTGTTCTTTATCACTTGATATGTGTTCAAAAACTGCACCCTCAGCCGCTTTTTGTGCATCTTCTAAGTTAAACTTCGCAGGGATTGTTCCGAAGCAAAGGAAATGCTTTGAGTTGCTTTTGCTTTCCATTGGGATGTCAAGAGCTTTCCACGGAAGAAGAGCTTCTTTTTTATTTGCAATTCGCGCTTCGTTTGAATGTGAATTCTGTATCTCGCGCGCAAGGTTATTTATTTCTCTCGCACGCAAGAGCGCTTCTTCAAGACGCGAATTATCAAAAAATTCCGCATCTGAAACTCTCTTTCGCTCTGCAAACATTCCGCGCTTTAGCTTTACGTATTTAGAGAGCGTGCTGACCGCCGATTCTATCTCGGCTCGTTCAGACTTAAGCCTTGCTGTATCTGCCTCCGACGGAGCAAACCTCTCGCTCCACTCGTCATCCTTCGGCGCTTTCACCTCTACGACACCGAGCTTTGCAAGGTCGGAGAGCAAATTCTCTCTGTCTTTTATAAGAGCTATGAGGCGCAAATGCTTCATTCGAACTATTGCCATTAGCCTTTCACAACCTTTTCTGCAATAAATGCCGCGGCATCAGCCATACGGCCTTTAGCTAAAACGCGAAGCTTTTCGCATTCGCGCTCGGTACCCGATGTAATTTCAAGCGATGCTGAGGCAGCTGCATCCTCTGCCTTTGAAAGCATTTCGGAAACTGACTTCTCTGCATTTGCAATTTCACTGTCATAGCTTGCGCGTGCATTCTTTTCTGCATCGGCAACAATGCGTTTTGCCTCCGCACGAGCAGCTGCAACTATACCGTCTGCACGAGTCTCCGCTTCGGTAATTTTAAAAATTGCTTCCTGTGCCATTATTCCACCGCCTTTTTAAAATTTACTAATTATTTTCATAATAACATATTTTTCCTTTTAAGTAAAGTGAATTTAATATTATTTATTCGCAATTTTCGTTGCAGTATAACACCATTTGTGATAAAATTAAAACAAATACAAAGAATTTACTTTCAGGTGGTATTATGACAGATTTTTTACACACTAAAATGTCTAAAAACGAAGTATTCGGTATGAGTATGCTATCTCTTGCCCATGTTGGCGACGCGGTTTACGATTTGCTCATTCGTACCCGCGAGTGCTCACACGGTGTTCAGTCGGTCAAAACGCTGCACCGCAACACGATAAAGCTTGTAAGTGCTGTAGCTCAGGCGGAAGCTTACGATAAGCTCCTACCAATACTCAACGAAGACGAGGCGGATATTTTCCGCCGTGGGCGCAATACTAAGGTTAACTCGCATCCGAAAAACGCACCGCTTGATGCCTATCACAAGGCGACCGCGCTCGAATGTCTTTTCGGATACCTATATCTTCTGGGAGAATATGACAGAGTTAACGAGCTCTTTGAAATAACTATTATGTAAGGTCGCGTAATGCGACCTTTAATACTGTTTATTGTTATCCTTTTTGTTCTCGAAGCTGTTATTATCCTTCTTGTTCTGCTCGTTCTTATTCTGGAAGTTATTGTTGTCCTTCTTGTTCTGGTAATTATTATTCTGCTTGTTCTGGAAATTTTCTTTAGACATCTTTATTTTCTCCTTAATTTTTTATTGCAAGTTGTTTCTTGCATAGTCTATTTTGTACACAAAACTTTGTTATTATTCATACTTGAAAAGGATATGCAAAGTATGATAAAATATAATTTACTAAAGTATTAATGTAAGGAGTTTTACAATGTCCGGTCATTCTAAATGGAAAAATATTCTTCATAAAAAAGAAAAAACTGACGCTCAGCGCGCAAAAATCTTTACTAAAATAGGTCGTGAAATGGCAGTTGCCGTTCGCGAGGGCGGTCCTGACCCTATTTCTAACTCAAAGCTTCGCGACTGTATCGCAAAGGCTCGCGCCAACAACGTGCCGAACGATAACATTAAGCGTATTATCGAGCGCGCTTCCGGTGATGGTGCTACCTACGAAACAATCACCTATGAGGGCTACGGTCCGAGTGGCATCGCTGTAATTGTCGACACAATGACAGATAACAGAAACCGTACCGCAGGTGAAATGCGCCATTATTTTGATAAGTTCGGCGGTAACTTAGGTGCTACCGGCTGCGTTTCATGGCAGTTTGATCAAAAAGGCGTTATCGTAATTGAAAAAGGCGATACCGATGAGGACGAAATGATGCTCGCGTTCCTCGATGCCGGCGCTGATGACATCGATATGGAAGGCGAAGTTTACCAGGTTTTCACTAAGCCGGAGGACTTTTCAACCGTCCGCGAAGCACTTGAGGCAGACGGCCATCCGATTTTAGACGCAAATATCGAAATGGTACCGCAGAACTACATCACCCTTTCTTCCGAGGATGATATTAAAAATATGCAAAAATTACTTGATGCACTCGAAGATAACGATGATGTGCAGAATGTTTATCACAACTGGGAGGAGTAATTCCCGCCCACCAACGAGGTGAAATTCAATGAGATATGTTGTTATGTTAGGCGACGGAATGGCTGACCGCAAGGTCGCTTCCCTCGGTAATAAAACTCCGCTTGAAGCGGCAAATAAACCGATGATGGACTATCTTTCGGAAAACGGCGAATTAGGTCTTGTCCGCACGCTCTACGAAGGTATGCCGACGGGTAGTGACATCGCTAACCTTTCCGTTTTAGGCTACGATCCGAAAAAATATTACACGGGCCGTTCCCCGATTGAGGCGCTCGGTCTCAATATTCCGCTTTGCGACGATGATACGGTTTTCCGCTTAAATCTCGTAAGCATATCGACGGACGAGCCGTTTGAAGAAAAAATTATGCTCGACCACAGCTCGGATAAAATTACAAACGAGGAAGCTTATGAGCTTTTAGACGCCCTTAATGCAGAGTTCGGCTCGGATGCAATTTCCTTCTACCGCGGCGTCAGCTACCGCCACATTTTAATCTGGAAGGGTATCGACTACGGCTACACAATGATGCCGCCGCACGATATTTTAGAGCAGAAGATTACCGCTTATTTACCGGGCGGCAAGTATGGCAAGCAGGTGCTTTCTATGATGCGCCGCAGCTATGATATTTTAATGGCGCACCCGGTTAATATTTCCCGAATCGAGCGCGGTCTTCGCCCTGCTAACTGCATGTGGCTCTGGGGTGAGGGCACAAAGCCGCAGATTGACAATTTCCGCGATAAATACGGCATAGGTGGCGCTGTCGTTACTGCAGTTCCTCTTATCGCAGGTCTTGCCAACGGAATGGGTCTTAAATACATTCCGGTAGAAGGTGCAACCGGCGATTACTATACAAATTACGAAGGCAAGGCAAATGCTGCTATGAACGCATTGGATAACGGCACTGAGTTTGTCTTTATTCATGTCGAAGGGCCGGACGAATGTGGCCACGACGGTGACGCTGAGCTCAAGGTTAAGGCAATTGAAAGAATTGATGCCGAAATCTTAACTCCGGTCAAGAGTAAGCTCGATGCATTAGGCGAGCCGTATCGCATTTTACTTATGCCTGACCACGCTACTCCGATTGAAATCCGCACTCATTCACTTGATTTAATCCCGTATGTAATCTATGAAAAAGACGGTGACGCTAAAAGCGGTCTTTCCTACAATGAAGAAAACGCGGCAAAAACCGGCGTCAATGTTTCATTCGGTCACGATTTAATGAAAAAATTTATCTAAGACAAAGGAGAAAAAGTAATGCTTACACTTAAACAAAAGCTTTCTGAAATAGTGAGCGCTGCATTTTCATCCTGCGGCTACGATGAAAGCTACGGTTCCGTTACGGTTTCAAACCGTGAGGACTTATGTCAGTTCCAGTGCAACGGCGCGCTCGTTGCGGCCAAGTTTTACCGCAAAAATCCGCTCGCAATTGCCCAGGAAGTTGTTGCCGCTCTCGAAGGTAACCCGATTTTCGAGATGGTTACTTTTGCACCTCCCGGCTTTATAAATATGAATGTTTCCGACAGTTATCTCGCGCAGTACGCAGGCGAAATGCTTGTCGATTCCCGCCTTTGTCTGCCGGAGGCTCCCGATAAAAAGACGATTGTCATCGACTACGGCGGCCCGAATGTCGCAAAACCGTTGCACATCGGTCATTTGCGTACAGCGATTATCGGCGAAGCTTTAAAGCGTCTTGCAAAGTTTTTAGGTCACGAGGTAATCGGCGACGTGCATCTCGGTGACTGGGGTCTCCAGATGGGTCTTATCATTGCAGGGCTTGAGTCAAAGCAGCCCGAGCTTTGCTACTTTGATGAAAATTACGAGGGCGAATATCCGGAAGGTTGCCCGGTTACGATTGACGACTTAAACGCGCTTTACCCTGAGGCAAGTGCGCGCTCAAAGGTCGACGAGGAATTTAAGAAGGTTGCTCAGAAAGCTACCTATGATTTACAGAACGGACGTCGTGGCTATGTCGCTTTATGGAAAAGCTTTCTCGACATTTCTGTTTCCGACCTAAAGAAGAGCTATGCTAAATTGAATGTAAATTTTGATAAGTGGCTCGGCGAGAGCGATTCCGCTCCGTTTGTTGACGATATGCTTAATTCAGTCAAAGAACGCGGACTTGCTTACTTAAGTGACGGTGCGCTCATTATCGATGTTGCACTCCCCGATGACAAGGAAGAAATTCCGCCGATAATCATCAGCAAGTCAGACGGAAGCCAGCTCTATGGCACAACCGATATCGCTACAATCATTCAGCGCGTGCGCGACTTTGATCCGGACGAAATTTGGTATGTCGTTGACATCCGTCAGGCGCTCCACTTCAAGCAGGTGTTCCGTGCAACACGCAAAGCAGGTTTTATCCGCGATGATGTCCAGCTTTTCCACATCGGCTTCGGTACGATGAACGGCAAGGATGGTAAGCCGTATAAAACCCGTGACGGCGGTGTTATGCGTCTTTCCGATTTGATTGAAACCGTTTCCTCTGCAGCACTCGCTAAAATGAACGAGTCTGAGGTAATGCGTGATGTTTCCGATGAAGATAAGAAAATTGAGGCTGAGAAGGTCGGTATTGCAGCACTTAAGTTCGGTGATCTTATAAATCAGCCGGCTAAGGACTATGTTTTTGATATGGATCGCTTCCTCGCAAGCGAGGGTAAAACAGGCCCGTATCTCCAGTACTGCGTTGTTCGTATCGCATCCGTTCTCGCTAAGGCTGAGGAAGCTAATCTCGCTTGCGGTGATATTTTAGCTCCTGCTTCCGCTTCCGAGCGTGCACTCATCTTAAAGCTCGCAAGCGTTGGCGACGTGCTCTTCCGCGCGATTGATGAAAAAGCGCCGACAGGTATCTGCGAGGTACTCTTCGATATCGCAGGTGTATTCAACCGCTTCTATCACGAGAATAAGATTCTTACCGAGGAGGATGCCGCTCGCCGCGCGTCCTGGTTATCACTTTTAAAGCTTACGCACAGAATGATGACAACTCTACTCGAAATTTTAGCAATCGACATTCCCGATCACATGTAAAACAAAAAGAAGTGTCATATGACACTTCTTTTTTTATTTAATTTCAAGCTCGACCGGGCAGTGGTCACTGCCCATTATATCCTTATGGATTTTAGCATCAACCAAGCGCGCCTCAAGCGCCTTTGAAGTTAAAAAGTAGTCAATACGCCAGCCTGCGTTATTCTCGCGCGCGTGGTACATATACGACCACCACGTGTATGCTCCCGTAACATCAGGATAAAAATGGCGGAATGTATCAATATATCCTGAATCGAGAAGATTTTGCATACACTCGCGTTCCTGAATCGAATAACCCGCATTATTTTCATTCGATTTCGGGTTTTTAAGGTCAATCGGACCTCTTGCAACGTTCATATCTCCGCAAATTATAACCGGCTTATCAAGGCTATTGCAGTAATCGCGAAACGCCTCTTCCCATTTAACTCGGTAATCAATTCTTGCAAGACCGCGCTGAGCATTCGGAACATAGACATTTACAAGATAAAAATCCTCAAACTCAAGCGTTATCATTCTGCCCTCGTTGTCGTGCTCGGGAATACCCATTCCGTATTTAACGGATTTCGGATTTATTTTACTGAAAACTGCTGTACCCGAATACCCCTTCTTTTCCGCGCTGTTCCAAAACTGAAAATATCCCGGGGTATTAAGCTCAATCTGACCTTCCTGCAATTTAGTTTCCTGAATACAAAAAATATCCGCATCAATATCAGAGAAATAGTCGTTAAATCCTTTAGTAACACAGGCGCGAAGTCCGTTAACATTCCACGAAATCAATTTCATTTAAAAAGATCTCCTTGCTTTTTAAATTTATCAAATACCATATTATACTGTACCATTTTATACTCGAGTACATCCTTTTCTTTTCCATTTTCCCAGAGCGGCATTCTCTCCATAAGGTTTAACAAATATGTCTGGTACTCACTCATCGGTGCATTCGCCGTATCGAGCAGAAGCGGAGCTAAAAAGCTTGAGCTTATATACAAATTTTCCTTTTCGGGAATATCGTAATTTGCCCAGATGAAAAACGGAACGGTGTACTTTTTAATATGCATTTCTTCGTCATCGAGTTCTGCGCGTTCTTTAAGAATATCGTAATACTCATTTTCAACCGCCGGCAAGTGGTCACCAAAAAATAATACTATCGTATCGCGCTCGCGCTCCTCTAAGTATTTTATCAGCTTTTCCACTGCTTTATCCGTAAGCGAGAGCAGAGAAAAATATCTTTTTGCCTGCGGAAATTCATCCATTTCGGGGAAAACAGCATCCTCAACTAAATTGTCAAATGCCTCTTCATAACCGAAATGGTTCTGCATTGTTACATTAAAAATAAACGCCGGGGATGTATCCTCTTCCAACAGTTCAACAATTTTATCAAAAGATGCCTCGTCGGAAATATATTCGCGTATATACTCGGGATTTTCAAAATCGTGATTGCACAAAAACTTATCAAAGCCGAGATTCGGGTATGCCATATCTCTGTTCCATCCGTCGGGATAGAATGAATGAAGCCCAATTGTTCTGTACCCCGCCGCTTTAAGCGTTTTTGCAATCGAGTCGGAATCCTTATTGACAAACTGCACCATAGGATAGCTGCCTACTCTGAGCATTGGCGTTGCGTTTCCCGTTAAAAATTCATACTCTGTATTGCAAGTGCCACCGCCAAAAACCGAAACTCTTATGTTTCCCGAAATTGTATTTTCCGAAAGTGAGCGAATAAAAGGAATAAAGTCGTGTTCTTCGTTTAAGGACGCAATTTGTGATAAATCAGCAAAGCTCTCGTCCATAATAACAATGATGTCGGGAGTGCTGTACCCATCATCACGCGCAGAATTTCCTATGATTTCTCTGACGCGCTCGGGCGAATAGCCCTCGGGCTTCGGGTTTATGAGCGATTTCATATTATGTACTAAATTAAGCGCCATCCCGTTCTGGCGGGACGCGTCAACAGTATACCACGGGTCGGACGAAACCGAGCGCGGTGCCTCCCACATAATTCCCCAAAGTGCGGAAAGCAGAATAATCCCCGCAAAAAAGGTTGCGTATCGCGCGTTGCGGAAAAGCTTAAGGTTTTTAAATTTCCATGCGAAAATCGCTATAACAATAAAAACTAAAATCGTACAAGCAACCGGAATTTCAAAAGTAAGCGAAAAGTTGCCGTTCAAATTTTTAGCAGTAGTGAGCGCAAAAACTTCCCAAGGCAGAAGCGCCTTATTTCTTATCGCAATCATATAATGATTTGCCGTTCCCAAAAATAAAATCAGCGCACAAACGGGTACCGTTCCCCAGAAAAGGCTCTTTGTAACTCCGTGAAACAAGAAAAACACTCCGAAGTAGCACATAATATTGAGCCAAAAATTAAGTTTTAGCACATCCGGAAACACTCCCTGCAGCCACTCTACCAGAAGCATTGTTACAAACGGAATAAATATATAAAACAAAATCTTTAATATATAAAGACTTCTTCGACACTTCACTTCATAATCACTCCTCATTCTATTTATGATACTATAAAATGACAGATTAAACAAGCATTTGAAAATATTTTTTGAATAAAAGAATTGTATTTTTTTGTTTTATATGTTATACTTCTATGGTATTGTGGAGGTGCATTAAATGTATTCATTCATTACGTCTTTTAATTTAATCGTTTTTATTTTGTTTACCGTTTTTTATTTTTATCAGATTGTATACACTATCGTTTCACTCTGCTGTAAGAGTAAACATTTTACCGCTGAGAAAAACCATAAATACGGCGTTATCATCTCGGCGCGAAATGAAAGTGCGGTAATCGGCCAGCTTATCGAAAGTATCAGAAAGCAAAATTATCCCGCAGAGCTTGTTGATATCTTCGTCATCGCCGATAACTGTACCGACAACACAGGCGAAATTGCCGAGAAGGCAGGCGCTACCGTTTTTGTAAGAAACAACACTGAGCTTGTCGGCAAGGGTTATGCACTTGACTATGCTTTTGACATTTTACATAGAGATTATGCCGACCGCGGTTATGAGGGTTGGTTTATCTTCGATGCCGATAACCTTCTTGACGAAAATTACATCCGCGAAATGAACTCCGTTTTCGACGCGGGATATCTTATGGTCACAAGCTATCGCAACTCGAAGAACTACGATACCAACTGGATTTCGGCAGGCTCATCGCTTTGGTTCTTACGCGAGGCACGATACCTCAATAATGCACGTATGATTTTAGGCACATCCTGTGCAGTTTCCGGTACCGGATTTTTAGTCCACGATTCCGTTATTGTTAAAAACGGTGGTTGGAAATACCACCTGCTCACCGAGGATATTGAGTTTTCAATTGATAACGCAATCAACGGCGGTATGATCGGCTATTGCGACACCGCTCATCTCTATGATGAACAGCCCGAGCTTTTCTCTCAGTCCTGGCGTCAGAGAATGCGTTGGGCAAAAGGCTTCTATCAGGTATTCGCAAACTACGGTGGCAAGCTTATTAAAACCGCAATTTTTGAAAAGAGCTTCTCGTGTTACGATATGTTTATGACGGTAACTCCCGCTATGTTTGTAACTCTTCTCACTATTATAATGAACGCTATTTTCGCTATAATTGCATTCTGCAATATCGAAACAATGCCGAGAATGTTCAGCCATACTGTCATTTCATTATTTATGAATGTTTTACAGTTTTACGGTATCATCTTCCTCTTCGGTGCAATAACAACGATTACCGAGTGGAAGAAAATCCGAGGAAAGAAATGGAAGAAAATTTTCTATGTGATTACTTTCCCGTTATTCCTTTTCACTTATGTTCCGATTTCAATTGCAGCTCTCTTCAAGAAAGTTGAGTGGAAACCGATTCATCACGGCGTTACAAAAACAATTGATGATATTGAAGCTGATAATAAATAAGAAAACACCCTGTGGTTTGCACAGGGTGTTTTTTAATTGTTTTCAATTTCGCGGTCGATCTGTTCTTTTCTGATTCGGCCTTCTTTTAAAAGCTTATGCAAGTTTTTTGCATCACCTGCTTTAATTGCGTCGCGATACTCGGTTAAATGCGCTATAATAGTTTCAATTTCACGCGTTAATGGCTCTCTGTTATCTAAGAAAAGCTCTGTCCACATATTTTCATTGAGTCGCGCAACGCGCGTCAAATCGCGGTAGCTCCCTGCGCTGTAACCGTCGTGGCGGCTCGCCTCAGGACTTTTGATGTACGCCGAGGAAACAACATGAGCAAGCTGAGATGTAAAGGCTATCATATCGTCGTGGTTTTCAGGTGTTGTCATAACAACCTTTTTAAATCCGAGTGATTTAAAAAGAAAAGATAATTGCTCTGCTGTTTCTTTCTCGTTTTTCTCAGGCGTTAAAATCATACTCGCACCGTCAAACAAATTTTCTTTTGCAGCGTCATATCCCGAAAGCTCTCGTCCTGCCATCGGATGACCGCCGACAAAGTGAAAATTTCCTTGCTTTGCAAGAGCTACAAGCTC
This sequence comes from Eubacteriales bacterium, assembly GCA_045544695.1. Classification (GTDB taxonomy): domain Bacteria; phylum Bacillota; class Clostridia; order Oscillospirales; family JAAYXM01; genus RGIG7332. The sequence goes on from JAZPZP010000022.1 coordinate 43,139, forward strand.
CTTGCACACCTTAACTTTAACACCTGCAAGGTCGCAAAGAATCATATTTTCATGGATTTTTTTAAGATTATTCCGCACAAAATCAATACTGTCCTGCGGATAAAGAGCTAACAGCATAATATCAAGCTTTGAAAAGTCAATTTCGCCACAGATTGTGCCATCCGCAAGCGCTTTATCCATAACCTCACGATTTATATCAAAGCCGTAAACTCTGTGCTCACCGCCGCGCACTAAAGCCTTAGCCATAGACGCACCGATAAGTCCGAGTCCTACTATTCCTATATTCATCATTTCACCTCAATGTACGGCAAAATTCCCGTAAGCTTCGCGAGTGCCACACCGTAATTTGTTATCGGAACACCCGCCTCTTTCGCTTTTTCTATTCTCGAGAGAACATATTTACGATTGAACATACATGCACCGCAGTGAATTATAAGTTTATATTTTGATAAATTCTCATCAAAATTTACACCGCTTACAACTTCTATGTCAAGCTCACCGCCGACTTTTTTTCGCAAAAGATTCGGGATTTTAACTCTTGCAATATCACCGTCCTGTGCATTGTGTGTGCACGCCTCGGCAATAAGCACCTTATCACCCGGCTTAAGTGCATCAATTGCGCTCGCACCGCGCACGAACTCTTCAATATCTCCCTTGTAATTTGCAAAAATTACCGAGAATGATGTGAGAAGACTCTCCTCGGGCTTCTTTTCATATACCTCGCGGAAGACCTGACTATCGCAAATAATAACCTTTGGTGCAGATTTAAGTGCAGAAAGTGCGGTATCAAGTCCGTCAACCGTCG
>JAZPZP010000023.1:0-3461 GCA_045544695.1 Eubacteriales bacterium
CGAGCCGTGGGGCTTAAAGTTCAATGCATTCGTAGTAGTACCGACCAACACTTCAAAGCCGATTGATTACAATGGACTTGAAGAGTATGGTGCAATCGTATACTACGATACCGAAGGTGCAATCGATAGCATGACCGCTGAGGAATTAAGAGCTAACGAGGATGCATATGTATTCAGTAGCTTAAACGGCGACGCATACATCGATGGAACATACATTTCAGCACTTTACAATAAGGTATATACATATCAGCTTAACAGCAACGCATATGTAATGTTCTATGTAAAGGATGCAGACGGTTACCACTACGGTACACTCGATGTAAGAAATGCATACGACCTTGCAAATACTCGTAAGGACGCCGAGACAGGCTTCGGTGCACTTGAGCAGACAGTATATGCTTCAATGGTTAACATGTACGATTCTGTTAAGGCATACCGTGACGACTACTTTGCAAACAACTAAATAGTAGTTTAACAATAAAACCGGCACCCCAAAAGGGGTGCTGGTTTTTGCTTGCGGAAAAATTTTGAAAATCCGTTGCAATTTAAAGGATTTTGTTGTAAAATAATATCTTAGATAGTATCATGGGGGAGAGGTGTTTCTTGCAATGAAAAAAATCGGCTTCGACAATGAAAGATATTTGCAGATGCAATCTGAGCATATTAGGGAGAGAATCTCTAAATTTGGCGGCAAGCTTTATCTTGAGTTTGGTGGCAAGCTTTTTGACGATTATCACGCTTCTCGCGTTCTTCCGGGATTTAAGCCGGATAGTAAGCTTAAGATGCTTCTTCAGCTTCGTGAGCGTGTTGAAATTGTTATTGCAATAAATTCCTCTGATATTGAGAAGAATAAGGTTCGTGGAGATCTCGGAATTACTTATGATCTTGATGTTATCCGTCTTATAGATATTTTCCGCAATATTGGTCTTTATGTCGGAAGCGTTGTTCTTACCCAATTCCAGGGCCAGTCAACGGCTATTGCCTTTAAGAAGCGTATTGAAGCACTTGGCATCCGTGTATATTGTCATTATCCGATTGAGGGATATCCGTCCGATATCGCTAAAATTGTAAGCGATGAGGGCTATGGTAAAAATGAATATATTGAAACAACACACGAGCTTGTTGTTGTTACCGCACCGGGACCGGGCAGCGGCAAAATGGCAACTTGTCTCTCTCAGTTGTATCACGACCATAAGAGGGGAATTGCGGCGGGCTATGCTAAGTTTGAAACATTCCCGATATGGAACTTACCACTTTCTCATCCTGTGAATTTAGCTTATGAAGCGGCTACCGCTGATTTGAACGATGTAAATATGATTGATCCGTTCCATCTTGAAGCGTACGGTGAAATGACGGTTAACTACAACCGCGATGTTGAAATTTTCCCGGTTGTAAAGGCTATGTTTGAGAAGATTTTAGGCGAGTGTCCGTATAAATCACCGACTGATATGGGTGTTAATATGGCAGGTAACTGCATTATTGATGATGATGTAACGCAGGATGCATCCAAACAAGAAATTCTTCGTCGTTATTATGCGGCGCTTTGCGACCAGAAAAAAGGACTTTTATCAGAAGAAATCTGCTTAAAGCTCGAGCTTCTTATGAATAAGGCAGGAGTTAAGGTTGAAGACCGAGCGGTTATCGCCCCGGCACTTCAGAAGGCAGAAGATTCAGGTGCGCCTGCCGCTGCAATGCAACTACCTGACGGCAGAATTGTTACCGGTAAAACCTCAGCTCTTTTAGGCGCGTCTTCAGCACTTCTTTTAAACGCACTAAAAGAACTTGCAGGCCTTGACGAAGAATTGCATATGATTTCACCTGTAATAATTGAGCCGATCCAGCATTTGAAGGTTGACCATTTGGGCAACAGAAACCCGCGCCTTCATACGGATGAAGCGCTCGTTGCGCTATCAATCTGCGCGGCGACAGATCCGCAGGCGGAAAAAGCGATGGAGCAGTTATCCAAGCTTCGAGGGTGTGAGGTTCATTCTTCGGTTATGTTGTCGTCTGTTGATGAGAAAGTTTTCCGCCGTCTCGGTGTTAATTTAACATGTGAGCCTGTTTACCAGGGTCTTTGTGTATAATATAAAGGAGGTCAAAAAATATGAAACAGGATATGATTTTAATTTTGGACTTAGGCAGTGAAGAGAATCCGCGCCTTGCCCGTGAAATTCGTGCAATGGGTGTTTATACGGAAATTCATCCTCACGATATTTCCGAAGCTGAGCTTAAGGCTTTACCGAATGTTAAGGGTATTATCTTAAACGGTGGCGTTAACCGCGTGGTTGACGGCGTTGAAATTGACGCATCAAGCGCTGTTTATAATAGTGGACTTCCGATTATGTCGTTCGACCATAAGGGCGCAGCTCCGCTCGCTGATGAGGGTAAGGCTCGCGAGGACGCTATCAAGGCTTTCGTTTTTGACACTTGTAAGGCAGAAGCTAACTGGAATATGAAAAACTTTATCGCTGACCAGGTTGAACTTATTCGCCGTCAGGTAGGCGATAAGAAGGTTTTACTTGCACTCTCCGGTGGTGTTGACAGCTCAGTCGTTGCAGCACTTTTACTCAAGGCTATCGGCAATCAGCTCGTTTCAGTTCATGTAAACCACGGTCTTTTACGCAAAGGCGAGCCGGAAGAGGTTGTCCGTGTATTCCGTGAGGAATTAAACGCTAATTTAGTTTATGTGGATGCAATTGACCGCTTCCTTGATAAATTAAAGGATGTTGCAGAACCTGAGCAGAAGCGTAAAATTATCGGTGCTGAGTTCATCCGTGTATTTGAAGAGGAAGCTCGCAAGCTCGAGGGCATAGAGTTCTTAGGTCAGGGTACAATTTATCCGGATATCATCGAGTCAGGTACAAAGACTGTTAAGGCAGTTAAGTCACATCACAATGTTGGCGGTCTTCCTGAGGACTTACAGTTTGAACTTGTTGAGCCGCTTAAAATGTTATTTAAGGATGAGGTTCGCGCTTGCGGCGTTGAGCTTGGTCTTCCGGCAAGTATGGTTTACCGTCAGCCGTTCCCGGGCCCGGGTCTCGGCGTTCGTTGCCTTGGTGCTATCACTCGTGACAGACTTGAAGCTGTTCGTGAGTCGGATGCTATTTTACGCGAAGAGTTTGCTAAGAATGGCTTAGAAGGCAAGGTATGGCAGTATTTCACAGCTATTCCGGATGTCAAGAGCGTAGGTGTTCGTGATAATAAGCGCGCTTATGAGTGGTGCGTAATCATCCGCGCAGTCAATACAATTGATGCAATGACCGCATCTGTTGAAAACATTCCGTTTGAATTACTCCAGCATATAACAAACAGAATTACAAGCGAGGTCCCGGGTGTTAACCGCGTACTTTACGATTTAACACCAAAACCAACAGGAACTATCGAGTGGGAGTGACCCAAAGTGGCTGTTGAGTAGTCGAAAAAACCTTGATATTACAAGGGTTTTTGGCTCTCACAATTTG
>JAZPZP010000024.1:0-2108 GCA_045544695.1 Eubacteriales bacterium
AACGACATGGCTACGATCCGACTTTACTCATATACACAGCTTCAAATCACATTTGGCGCAATTATGCTCGCAATTTGTGACGGTCAGCCCAAGGTTCTCTCGCTTAAAGAAATGATGAACTACTATATTAACTTCCAAAAGGATGTTATTATAAGAAGAACAAAGTTTGACCTTCGCAAAGCGCAGGAAAGAGCCCACATTTTAGAGGGTTACGTAATTGCTCAGGATAATATTGACGAGGTTGTTAATATCTTAAGACATTCAAAAAGCATTCCCGAAGGTAAGGAAGCGTTAATGGAAAGATTTTCACTTACCGAGGTGCAGGCAACTGCAATCGTTCAAATGCAGCTTGGCCGTCTTACAGGTATGGAGCGCAACAAGATTGTTGAAGAATTAGAGGCGCTTAATAAGAAAATTGCAGAACTTTTGGAAATTCTTGGCAGTGAGGCACTTGTGCTTGATATCATTAAGACAGAACTTACCGAAATTTCCAAGAAATACAGCGATGAGAGAAGAACAGCTATCGAAAACATCAGCGGTGAGGTTGATATTGAGGACCTTATCCCTGAGGAAGAAAGCGTTATCACCTTAACTCACTTCGGTTATATCAAGCGTGTTGCTGCTGACACCTACAGAACTCAGGGCAGAAGTGGCCGCGGTGTTGCAGGTATGACTCAGAAAGAGGAAGACTTTGTTGAGGAAATGTTTGTTTCTTCATCGCACGATTATGTGCTGTTTGTTACCGAAAGCGGTAAAATGTTCCGCCGCAAATGCTTTGAAATTCCCGAGGCAAGCAGAAATGCCAAGGGCACTAACATTGTTAACATTCTTCCCATTGAAAACGGCGAAAAGATTGCTGCAATGCTGCATCTTCGCGACCTTGAGGAAGAAGGTAAATTTATTGTTATGGCTACAGAGGGCGGTATTATTAAGAGAACTGCACTCTCGGCGTATAAGAATATCAGAAAGAACGGACTTATTGCCGTAAATCTCCGTGAGGGTGACAGACTTTGTGCAGTTCGTCTTACAAACGGCGATGATACCCTTATGCTCGCAACCAAGCTTGGTAAGGCAGTTAGATTTAACGAAAGCGATGTTCGTGCAATGTCTAGAACTGCTACAGGTGTTCGCGGCATTAAGCTTCGCAGTGGCGATAAGGTTGTCGGCTTTGCCGTTGTAAAAGAGGACGAGTATCTTGTAACCATTACCGACAAGGGATTTGGTAAAAAGTGCGAGCCTTCGCAGTATAGAATTCAGTCAAGAGGTGGTAGCGGTACTATAAACTACCGTGTTGATGAAAAGCGCGGAAATGTTTGCGGCGTTCGCAGCGTAAAGGATGAGGACGATTTAATGCTCATTTCTGATAGCGGTGTAATCATTAGAATTCGCCTTTCAGACATTAACGTTTCTTCAAGAAATACACTCGGTGTAAGGGTAATGCGTCTTGACGAGGATTGCAGCGTTGCCGCATTTGCAGCGACAGCACACGAGGAAGATGCAGAAACTGCCGAGGTTGAAAAGCTTTCCGAGGAAGAATTAAAGGCACAGGAGCTTGAGGCTCAAAGCACAGATGTCGTAGAATCAGATGATGCTGATTTGAACGATGAGTCCGATGATGCTGACGGCGAAAACGAATAAGTTTTTATCTTAATCTAAACTAAATTAAAATTAGACCAAGTGCTTTTTGCACTCGGTCTAATTTTGCGCCTAAAACATTTGATAAAAAATTGACAAAGGTATAAAAAAATAGTATTCTTAATACATATTTTTAAGATTTATAAATTCATACGGGAGATTTTTATGGAAAAGGTTTCGCAGCTTATTTTAAATATAGTCGATGGCATCAATAACTCGCTTTCGAACTATATTTTAATTATACTGCTTGTATCAATAGGTATTTATTATACTATCCGTACAAAATTTGTGCAAATAAGATGCTTTCCAGAGGGTTTACGCTCGCTTTTCGTCGGTTTTTCAATGAATGGCGGTAAGCAAAAGGGAGGACTTTCCTCGTTTCAGGCACTGACTGCATCAATCGCAGCACAGGTAGGAACAGGTAATGTTGTGGGTGCCTGCTCGGCAATTTTAATAGGTGGACCCGGTGCAAT
>JAZPZP010000025.1:0-2374 GCA_045544695.1 Eubacteriales bacterium
GTATCCTAAACAAAGAGTGTTAATGGCGAGAATATACTCTATGGAGAATACACACAAAAATATATGGGCAAAACGTTTTACCGGCATGTTACGCTTCCCTATTATTTCTTTCAGATTAATGCTATTGCGATCTGTTCCAACGAAAAAATTTAGTGCGGACTCTGTTTCGGTTGATACTTTTGAAAAAAATATTAGTTACAAAGAAAGAAGTTAAACCATGCAAGTAGTTAAATACGTATTTCAGCCTCACGGCGACGAAAGAGGTCAATTGGTAGCGCTTGAGGAGATAAAAGACATTCCGTTTAAAATCAAACGCGTATATTATATGTATGATACCAAAGAAGGCGTTGTCCGCGGTTTTCACGCGCACAAGAACCTTCAGCAGATCCTTGTCTGCATACACGGCAGCTGCAAGATCCGCCTCGACGACGGCAAAGAAAAAAAGGTTATCCCCCTCGAGAAGCCGTATGAAGGTCTTTATGTTTCCAATAATATGTGGCGCGAGATGTTCGATTTTTCTCCGGACGCGGTGCTGATGGTGCTGGCGTCTGAGCTATATGATGAATCGGATTATATAAGGGATTACGATGAATTTTTGAAATTTGTTAAGGAGCATGGCTAATATGAAAGTTCCGTTCGTTTCATTTGAGGCGATGCACAGCGAAATCAGAGAGCAGCTGGATAATGCTTACAAGTCCGTCATGGACAGCAACTACTTCATTCAGGGTCAAGCGTGCGCGCAATTTGAAAAAGAGTATGCGGATTACTGCGGCGTGAAGTATTGCGTAGGAGTCGGCAACGGTTTGGACGCCTTAATGCTGATTCTCCGTGCAATGGATATCGGTGCTGGCGACGAAGTGATCGTGCCGTCAAATACATATATCGCTACCGCGCTGGCGGTTTCTTATGTCGGAGCGGCGCCGGTGTTCGTTGAGCCCGACATTGAGACGTTCAATATCGATCCCCAATTGATCGAAGAAAAAATCACGGCGAAAACCAAAGCGATCATTGCCGTTCATTTGCAGGGCAGACCCGCGGATATGGACGCCATAAAAGCAATTGCCGAAAAGTATGATTTGAAGGTTATCGAGGACGCGGCGCAGGCTCACGGAGCAAAATATAAAGGTCAAAAAGTCGGTTCACTGGGCGACGCTGCCGGGTTTAGTTTTTATCCGGGTAAAAATCTCGGAGCCCTCGGCGACGGCGGCTGTGTGACGACAAATAATAAAGAAATCGCGGATAAAGTTCGCGCGCTTGGCAACTACGGCTCGGATTATAAATATCACCATATTTATAAGGGCGTCAACAGCAGGCTGGACGAAATGCAGGCGGCATTCCTGTCCGTAAAGCTGAAACACCTTGATAAGTGGAATGAAGAACGCAGAAAAATCGCGGCAAGGTATTTGTCCGTGATCAATAATCCTCTTATAGCGCTTCCGAAAGCGAGCGATAAAGAGTACGAGCACGTTTATCATGTATTTGTCATCCGCTGTAAAGAGCGCGACAGACTGGAAGCATATCTTGCGGATAACGGTATCGGCACATTAAAGCATTATCCTATTCCAATGCACTTACAGGGCGCATATGAGGATTTGGGACTTAAAGAAAATGATTTGCCGATTGCCGAAGAAATAAGCGATACGGTTCTCAGTATCCCGATGTATTATGGGATGACTGATGAGCAGGTTGATTGTGTGGTAAAAATACTCAACGGTTTTAAGGTGTAAGAATGACTCAGATACGACTTAGAAAATTGGAAAAAAAAGATGCTCCGCTGATGCTTGAGTGGATGCAAGAACCGTCGATATCGTGTTTCTTTCGCTTTGACGCGCAGAGTATGACAATTCAAGATTGCGAAGAGTTTATTAAAAGCGCTGATAATGATACGAATTCAAAGCACTACGCTATTGTAAATGAGGACGATGAATACCTTGGCACTATTAGTCTGAAAAACATAGACTTTGAAAAAAAAGAAGCCGAATATGCTATCAGCACCCGAAAAAAAGCTCACGGAACAGGCGCAGCTATGGCTGCTACAAAAGAAATCCTTAGGATAGCTTTTGAAGAATTGAAACTGGAACAGGTTTACCTGAACGTTTTAAAAGAAAACGGCAGAGCAAATGCTTTTTATCGAAAAGTTGGGTTTCAGTCTGATTATTGTGAGGAAAACGCGGTTGAAATTAACGGTAGAAAATGTGCGCTAAATTGGTATTCGATAAGTGAAATGGATGGTAGATAATAATGAATCTAACTTGGGACAGAGTTAAACAATGGCCTAAAAAGTTGATTAAGAAATCTGTTAATGAAGTGAAAGCTATCGGAAGATTGAGAAGAATAAGTTGTTTTCTTTTAAAACGAGAATACGTTATTTAAT
>JAZPZP010000026.1:0-4416 GCA_045544695.1 Eubacteriales bacterium
GCTTGAGGGTGTGTCGGGAAGCTCGGGATATTCCGGCTCATCAGGCTCATCAGGCTCATCAGGTTCGTCAGGCTCTTCTGTTTCTAAAAGCTCAAATTTAGCCGTGTATGTTTTGTCGGTTGTTACATTTTCAACTGTAAATTCTTCTGTTTCGCAGACCTTTGTATCACCATCAAACCAGCCGATAAATTTGTAGCCTTCGTTTGCTGTTGCCGTAAGAGTTACGCTTTGACCTTCCTCAACAGTTGCAGTGCCTTCCGCAACACCGCCGTCGGTTGCATTTGCCGTTATCGTGTATTTGTTTACTGGATCGGGCTGTATTTCTTCAAGTTTCGCTGTATAAGTTTTTCCGGCTTCGGGAACGAAGGTATAGGGATTATCCGTTGAAATAATTTCTGTTCCGTCGTGCCAGCCTACAAAACGGAATCCGTCGGGGACGGAAACATAGAGAGTTACTGTTCCGTCTTCGTTTTCGACAATATCTATTGTACCGCCGTTTTCAGCTTCGTATTTGGGTTTTTCTTCGGGCTGAGTGCCTTCGTATGTAACCACTCGGTTGTCGGCTGCCCAGTCATACAAAAGAAGATTTGCCGTGGCATTAACGATTGTTGTCGGCGTTTCTGATACTGCTCCAAACATACCTTGGGATAATGCTGCGTCATTCCATCCATCTCCGAAAACAAAGGTAGTCACTGGTACTCCATACGCAAATTTGTTAAAATACTTGACGTTTGGTGAAACCTTAAAACTACTCAAATCAAGTGAATCAAATCCTTCACTTTTTACTCCGCAGTTATAGAACATATAATGCATGCTGGTAACTTCGCTTGTGTTAAAGCTATCGCCTAAATCGAGTGTGAATGTCGTGCTATTGTAACCGCAGTTAGCGAACATATGACTCATATTGGTAACATTGCTTGTATCAAAGCCATCGCCTAAATCGAGTGTGAATGCCGTGTTGTTGTAACCGCAGTTATAGAACATATAACTCATATCGGTAACATTGCTTGTGTTAAAGCTTTTGCCTAAATCGAGCGTGAATGTTTCGCTGTTGTAACCGCATCCATCAAACATAGCGCTCATATCGGTAACATTGCTTGTGTCGAAGGTATTTCCTAAATCGAGCGTGAATGTTTTGCCGTTGTAACCGCAGTTACCGAACATAGATTCCATACTGGTAACATTGCTCGTGTCGAAGTTATTGCCTAAATCGAGTGTGAATGTCGTGCTGTTGACACCGCAGTAATAGAACATACGCTCCATGCTGGTAACATTGCTCGTGTTAAAGCTATCGCCTAAATCGAGTGTGAAGGTCGTGCTACTGTAACCGCAGTTACCGAACATATAACTCATATTGGTAACATTGCTTACGTCAAGATACTCAAACCCAATTACGCTATCAATATATTTACCGTTGTAAAAAGCATATGCCAACGAATTGTCTGCGATAATTTTGCCGTAACCTCCGATGTAAAGAATTGCATTATCTTCGTCAAACCATGCGAGCACGCTTCCATCTCCGTCTGCGGAGTAATCAACGGTGGTAATTTCATCAAGCTGATAATCGTTTAAATCAACAAAAGCAACGCCTCTGATTCTGTCGATCTTAGTAATTAATCCGCCGGAAACAGCCTTTGAAAGTAGTGTTTTTGTCAAATCGGTAGAAAACAGCTTTGATTCAATCTCAGTCGAGTCAGCTACAACATAAAGCTGCCCGTCGTCTTTTTTCTCTATATGATATCCTTCGTATTCGTACTCAAAGTCAGAGGCATCATTTAGAGAAACATCCGTACTTTCTGTAAATTTGAAATCATCATCAAGCTGACCTTCGTCAGGGTAAACGCTGACAGGAATCGGTCCGGAAGATATTGGTCCATCAACAACAATGGGAAATTCCGGGTAAAGCAGGTAAATGTTATTCGGAGTTTCATTCACAAAGTTATCCTTTATAACCGGTGCCCCTGAAATATGCAAAATTCCTTCGTTAAGCACTGCACCGCCTCCTCATGTGGAAGAATTGTTATCTATAACTCCTCCCATGAGCGTAAGTGTGCTGTGGTAGTTAAATATTCCACCGCCGCCCCAAGTCGTTGAATTACCGCAAATTGAGCCGCCGGTGACTATCATTTCAGCATCTTCATAGTTTCCGATTCCTCCGGCTCCAACGCTTGAAATATTGTCATAAATTTTTCCGCCGTTCATTGTAAACAACGCATTTTCGTATACATTGAACACACCGCCGCCATTGTTTGCAGCATAGTTGTTATGAATCCGCCCGCCATTCATGGTAAAGGTGGAATTATTATTCATAACACCACCGGCATCACCTTTTGACGAATTACCGACAATATCTCCGCCATTCATGGTGAAGGTTGCACCATTCATAAGTGTAACACCACCGGCATTTCCTGTGTTTCCCGCAATTGCTCCTCCGTTCAAGGTTAGGGATCCTCCGTTTACAAAAATTGCCGAATTGCTGCCACCGGTAATCACACCTCCAGAAGTATATCGCTCTTTGTTTTCGTCCGTAAATCCACCTACCGGAATCCATAAATTATCCGAAACATCATAATATTGCTTCAAATCCTCGCAAGTGTAAATATTCAAGGCAGCTCCCGCAGGAACATTGATATAATAAGAATTCAAGTCAATAACTCTGCCATTGATACAAAGATTTGTCACACCTTGAGGCACCGTCCATATTGCAGAAAGCGTCACTTCGTTTTCAAGGTAATAGTTTCCTGACAGTGTGGGCAAATCTGTCATTTCCGACCACTTGTCAAAGGATATATCGTGGTGAGAATGGTTCTCCGCTTGCACCGAAAGCACATAATTGCACGAAACGGAATTACTGCCCTGCGTTGCAGTAAACACATATTCTCCTGCATCGTCACTTGTTGTTGCTTCGATAACAAATGCATCCGTGGTAACTCCGGTGTCTGCACCGTCTTTAGTCCATGCGTATGTGATTTCGGACATGCCATCACCGCCGGTCACCTGGGGCTGAAATACAACTTTTTGACCGGCATCCGCAGAAACATTTCCGCCTGCACTTACACGCAAAGTTTCGGTGCTATCAACAACATTGTCAATATCAGTGTCAGTTGAAAGATTTTCGGAAGCAACAAAAATTTCCCATCCGTTACTATTTGTCGATTTGTCATAATCTATATAGGAACCGACAGAAGTATAGAGAAGAGCTTTTTCGATTTTATCAAAAGAAAGAGTTCCGCGAGAAATGTAAACGCCGTTAATGGTAGAAGAGCCTTCAACCCACATACCTCCGTAGAAATGTCCCTTGGTTATGGTAAGCGGATTTTCTATTGTTGGAACATTTGCATATGAAATACTGCTTCCTCCTGTATTTGAAGAAGAACGTCTAATTAAAATATCCTTTAGTGTCAATATACCCGTGTCACAAACGAAAACACCATCAGTACCGGTATAACCCGAATATACAATACTTCCGCCGTTTATGACAAGTTTACATCCTTTACCAACTACAGCTGCTTTTTCAAGAATTGTCAGACCGTCTGTGCACTGAGCACCACCGTAAATTTCAGTTCCCCCGGTAGTTCCGGAGAGTATAACCTTTGCTCCGCCTGTAAGATAAAAGGCAGCTCTTACTCTGGAATCGTATTCATAATCTGTAACTTTAAATCCGCTGTTCTGATTCGTGTTGATTTTCGCTGTACCTGCACGGTCATTGATGTTTACGGTAATGTCACCGACAAAACGCATACAAGCATTGGCAAGAGTGTATCCTTCAAGCTCAATGGTAAGGTTTTTGTCAACATCGAATGTAGTGCTGACAGAATCATTTGCCGTCATCCAAATGGTATCACCGGGATTTGCCGCTTCTACAGCTTCGGCAAGAGTGCTATAACCGTTTGAGCCGATATAGCAAGTATAATCGGTTGCAGCAAAAGCCGCTTGTGGCAACATAATAATCGCCATCATTGCCGTACACAAAAGGAGTGAAAGCGTTTTTTTAATAGATTTTTTCATAATGAACACCTCGTTTTTCTATATTCTCCGTTTAATATTCTTTCAATCCATTTTGGATTGTTTTTATACCATTCGATTGTTTGACGCATTCCAACATCAAAATCAGTTTGCGGCTTCCAACCAAGCTCGTTTTGGATTTTGCACGAATTTATTGCATATCGTTTATCGTGTCCCGGTCTGTCTTTAACATAGGTTATAAGACTTTCCGGCTTTCCGAGAGCTTCTAAAATAATCTTTACAATATCAATGTTTGCCCTTTCGTTATTCCCGCCGATATTGTAAATTTCTCCGACCTTGCCGTACCGAATTATTTTATCTACGGCACTGCAATGGTCTTCTACGTAAAGCCAGTCACGAATATTTTTGCCGTCTCCGTAAACAGGAAGACTTTCATCTCGCTGTGCTTTT
>JAZPZP010000027.1:0-12362 GCA_045544695.1 Eubacteriales bacterium
GGATTCGAAAGGCGGCTCTTGGCGGGGTGCCGGTGGCACGCCGCAACCGCCGTGGCTTTTCCGCAGAAAAGCGAATACCATTTGACTAAACAGAGCGGCGTACCGCAGTGCGCAAAAAAATGCTAATGACAGGCCTTTCAGCCCGCGGGTAAAATCCCTTCATTCTAATTCTTTTTCTCATTTCACCAAATCTTATCTATGCAAAAAAGTTTTATTTATATAAATTTTATCTTTCAATATTTCCCCTCTTGTGATACAATTTCATTGTGATTTTTGTTTTGGAGGAATTATCGTGGAAGTTTTTAACGCAACCGTAAATCAAATGATAATTTTATTTGCATTTATCCTTCTCGGCTTCTTTCTTCGCAAGAAAAAGATTTTGCCCGAAGGCTCTGATACCGTGATGTCGCGCCTTGAGGTATATATTTTTTGTCCCGCTCTCGCGCTCAGCAGCTGGATAAATAACTGCACAGTCGAAACACTTTCAAAAAACTATACAAGCATTCTCTACGGCGCAGGCGTTATGCTTTTTGCTGCTCTTACAGCTCCGCTTCTCGCGAAGCTTTTTGTCCCGAAAAACGATACTCCTGAGCTTCGTCACGAGAGAAATGTTTATCGCTATTCGATGATGTTTGGCAACTTTGGCTTTGTCGGCGGCGCGCTTGCGCTCGGTATCGGCGGCGAGGAAATGTATTTTTACTACTCTATGTTTTCTTTAACGGTAAACTTTACCTGCTATGCAGTAGGCGTTCCGCTTCTCATTCCGCAGAAGGAGACAGGTTCTAAAATCAAAGCCTTTTTCAATCGTCTCCTCGTGCCTGTAACAATCGCGGTTTTCGTTGGTCTGATTTTAGGTCTCTTAAACTTCAAGGACTACGCACCGTCATTTGTTACTAAGCTCTTAAGCCAAGCAGGCGCTTGTATGTCACCGGTTGCGATGCTGATTGCAGGCTTTGTCATTGGCGGATTTGACCTAAAAGAGCTTCTTAAGAAGAAAAAGGTTTATGTTGCAACTTTCCTTCGCCTCATTGTTATTCCTGCCATTATGGTTTTACTTCTCCGTGTTTGCGGTGCAAGTGACCTGGTTATGACGCTTGCCCTCATCTGCTTTGCAGCACCGCTCGGACTTAACACGGTCGTTTATCCTGCGGCGTACGGCAGTGATGTCAAAACTGGCGCTTCGATGGCGGTTGTTTCACACACTCTCGCGGTTATAACACTCCCACTTATGTATTTTATCTTCATAGTTTTAATGTAAATTAACAGGCAGCTTGTAAAAGCTGCCTTTTTTTGTTATAATGTTTTTAATCCTTTTCGATGGAGGAAAATATCTTGAAATCACTTACTTTTGCGCTGATTTTAGCTTTGCTGTACCACGCAATTACAATTTATAACATGCGCGGAATTAGATTCAATGTCAAAAATCTTTGTATTGGCGCGGTAACCTGCGCGCTTACAGTCATTTTGGCATCCATTATGTTTCCGCTGCCCACCGGTGCTATTATCACCTGCGGATCACTTTTACCTATTATGGTTCTGTCTGTCGTTTACGACCATCGCCTTGCAATTATCTGTGGCTGGGTATGCGGCGCTCTTTCGCTCATACTTTTGCCTGTCTGGCAGCCGGTGCATTGGGCGCAGATTTTAGTTGAGCACCTCGTTTGTTTTTCGTGTCTCGGATATGCAGGTAGGTTCGGTGATAAAAAGCTACCGCTCATTTGCGGCGCAGTACTCGCAGTGTTCATTCAGCTTTGCGGCCACACGATAAGCGGAGTTATCTTCTATGCGGAAAATGCGTGGGACGGTTGGGGTTCCTGGGCATACAGTATTGCCTATAACTTCACTTCGCGAATTCCTGAGCAGGCGGTTAGCGTTTTGATTCTTATGGCACTACCGCTTGGCAGAATTAAAAAAGCAATAAAAAAGCAGAGATAAAATCTCTGCTTTTTATTATTCATCAAAGTCATCGTCGGGGAGCTTCTTTTTCTTGGTGTAAAATGCCGCACAGATGAGCGATGTGAGCGGAATGGTGAGAAGTATCGCTGTACTTCCGATAAGTGCCTGCAGAAGCTCAGCAATAATCATTTCTCGGTTTAGTAGTTCTTCAAGCGAAAGCGCATAAGTCGTTATAAGTAAAACGGTAGAGAGCGCGCTGCCTATGTATGCAAGAACCAAGGTATTAGCCATCGTGCCTATAATATCGCGACCGATTGAAATTCCGCTCTTTATCAGCTCGCGGAAGGTAAGATGCTCCGCGTGGTGATGAAGTTCAGATAGTGCTGATGAAATATCCATTGCAATGTCCATAACGGCACCGAGGGAGCCGATAACGATTCCGCCAAAGATAATCGCCTTTAAGTCAATCGGTGTCTCAGTCGGGAGATATGTAAGATAAATCGAATGTTCATCGACAAATCCGGTAAGATGCAAAATATTGCTCAAAAGAATTGATAACAACGACGCTACAATAACGCCGAAAAGACAGCCTAAAATTGTTGTAAGCGACTTTTTATTGTATCCAACTGTTATAAGAAGCGTCATAACCGTTATAAAAGCACTTGTTATCAGCGTAAGCGCGTAAATGTTATATCCGTTTAATATTGCGGGGATATAAATCATAAATACCGCCGCTACTGTAAACGCAAGTGAAATAAGCGTATTAACCCCCTTGCCTTTTCCGAAAATAATAAGTAAAACAAAGAAGAAAATCGCAAATATAACTAAAATATCAAAGCGCAGATAGCTTCCGAAAACCCATTCCGTGCCGTGGTCCTCAGACGGGTAATTGAAAATCATAATCCTGTCGCCCTTCTTAACCATACGCTCAGAAATTGGCGCAAAAGCATCCTCGGTCTGAGCCGCACGAACGGTTTGCCCCTTATATTCACCGTCTAAAATTTTACAGCGGAAAACCGTCGTTATATTCTCCTGCATATTCTCGCCATCTAACGTAAATTCATCCTTTACCGTTTCAATAATCTCGGTAACACGCGCCTTTGACGCAACTGAGCCTTCGTTATTGAGTACAGTAAGATCGCGTGCAGCAATCTTATGTCCGATTAGTATATAAGCAAGAGAGAGAATAACGGTAAGTAACCATACAACCGTTTTTTTAGCCTTCATGAAATATCACCTCAATTATATTTATTTTATTTTACTTTCATTTCTCTGTCAATACATACTTGCATTGTGATTTAAAAAATAGTATACTAATAATATTATAGCATAGGAGGATCATTTATGAAGAATTTTGATATAATGTTCTGCGGTCATGTGTGTCTTGACATCACGCCGACCTTCCCGCGTGAGAAGCGTGCGCTTACCGATGTTTTCCGCGCAGGTAAGCTTATTTCTGTTGGTGAAGCTACCGTTTCACTCGGTGGCAGCGTTTCAAACTCAGGTGCGGCAGCAGCTCAGCTCGGTCTCAAGACCTTAGTAAGTACCAGAGTTGGTAACGACGACTTTGGTAACACAATCCGCGGTCTTTTTAATAAATACGACCTTACTCAGAAAATCGTTGGAAGCGATGAGGGTTCAACCTCATATTCCGTCGTTTTAAGCGTTCCGGGAAATGACCGCATTTTCTTACATAACACAGGTACAAACGACCTCTTTACACCTGCTGATGTCGACTATGAGGCAGCTAAGGACAGCCGCATTTTCCACTTTGGCTATCCGCCGCTTATGAAGAATATGTACGAGCATCCTGAGCAGTTTAAAGAAATCGTATCTAAGGTTCACAATGCGGGCACAGCTGTTTCTCTCGATATGGCTCTTCCGGATCCGACTGCTCCTGCAGGTCAGAAAGATTGGGTCGAGATTTTATCACAAGCTATGCCGTATGTTGACATTTTTGTTCCGAGCTTCGAGGAGCTTTTACTTATGCTCAACCGCGCTCGTTACAATGAACTTAGCGAAAAAGGTCAGGATTTAATCGAGCTTATGGAGCTTTCCGACCTTACAATGCTCTCCGATATGCTTCTTGATATGGGCGTCGGTATTCTCGTTATCAAGTGTGGTCTTAAGGGATATTATATCCGCACAAATAATGCTGAGCGTATTAAAAACATTCCGGGTCTTGATCTTGATGTTACAACTTGGGCTGACCGTGAATTTATCTGCCAGGCGCTTGATACTCAGGATATCGTTTCTGCAACAGGTGCTGGTGACAGCAGTATTTCAGGCTTCCTCTGTGGTATTTTAAACGGCAAGACTCCTGACGAATGTGCAAGATGCGCGGTTTCTACCGCTCACTTCTGCTTACAGACGGTTGACGCGGCAAGCGGTATTCCGAAGTTTGATAAGGTTTTAGAGCTTGCTCACTCCGATATGGATCAGGTTAACCATATGGATGAAACCAAGGGTACATACAAAAACAAAGTATGGCTCCTTTCTAAAGACGCAAATAAGTAAATTAAAAGCCTTCCCAATGGGAAGGCTTTTTCTTATTCAATCGGAATATTCATAACACAGTTTTTAACCGTCTTTGCTGCTTCAGGTGTTACCTCTTCATCAAAATTATTAAATGAATTGTCTGAAACATCGTTTCCGGTAAAAAATCTATACCACAAGAGCGCAACCGCGTATCTGCCAACGCCATAGGTTACATGACACCACTTATCGCGATGGACTTCAGAAATTCCATTTTTGAGAAGCTCCTGAAGCAGCGCGCCCGAACGGATTATTCTTTTAATTCCCAGATCCTTTGCAAGCTTGTCATTCGCTTTTTCAATGTCGCGGAACATATCGGCTTGCTTTGCATAGCCGAGCACATTTTGCATTCTCTCGTCACCCTCGGAATAGCTCCAGGTCTGATGAATTACAATTTCCGCTTTCGGCGCGTATTTTTTAACATAGTTATAAAGCTCGGTTGCATACGGCTGATAGGTTTCGTAATCCGGTGATACATGGCTTGCCTGCTGAATTGTTATATAATCCCACTCTCGATTCAGTAGTGCTTCTTTGAGCGATACTTTAAAAAACGTAAGTGTTCCGTTCACCTCAAGCTCATATGCGCGCTCGCCCGATAACATATTTCTGTAATGAACATTTAATGGGCAGCCGCTTATATATAAATTAACGGAGTTTATTGCAACACCATCTGCCTTTGCTATTTCGTGCAGATATCTATGCGCATCCTGCGAATAGCTGTTTCCTATTGATAAAACATTCATTCAAAACACCTCTGATAATATTTTACCACACACGATTTGCAATGTAAAGCGAACAATATGCAATTGACTTTTCTTTTTTGCTGTGTTACTATTGCATTTAGAAAACGAGGTGTATTTATGAAGCACATTGAATTTACCCCCGGTAGCTGGGAAGACAAAATAGAATATGCTTACTCCGCGCGCTTTGATGTTATGCCGAAATTCACCCAAGAGGCAGATTGTATTAAAAATGAGCCGAATGACGGTGCATACTTCGGTCATGATAATATAAGCCTTTTAACACGTGAAAAATATTCGGCAAATATAATGCTTGAGCTCACCTGTTCGCTCGTTGGCAGTGCATGTCCGGTTATTCTTCTGGTAAAAGATGCAGAAGAAAAAAACGGAGTTCTTATATACAAGGAATATATCGAGGTTGTTTTGTGGGAACAAGGCCTCTGTGTTTGGTATTTCTGGAACACAGAGGAAGGAGTTAAATGGCACCGCGTTGCGCGCACACTTTTCCCTGTTGCAGAAAACGAAAAGCACAAGCTTAAAGTTTATATAGAAGATAAATATTTAAAAATCACAACTGGTGACAATTATTTACTTGTGCGAATAAATGAATTGTATGATGAATTTCATGTTGGAATAAATGCTTGCGAAGGTGTTTGCAAGTTATACGATTTCACAATATCAACCGAAACAAAGGAGGACCTTTTAAATGTATAATTTTATAGCTGAAAGCTTTAGTGTGCTCGGTATGGTAGCGCTCGTTGCATCATTCCAGATTAAAAAGCCACGCGTTATGTTCGCCATTCAATGCCTTGCAAATGCGCTTTTCTGTGTGAATTACCTTATGTTTTCCGAATACACTTCAGCGGCGCTTATGATACTTGGTATGTGTACCCCGGTTATTCTCATTTTAACTAAGGGTGATAACAAGTTTATTAAATATGCAATTATGCTTGTTTATTTACTGGTAGCTGTATTTACATATAAAGCTCCGCTTGATATTTTCCTTTGCATTGCTCAGCTTTGCGGTATTATGGCACAGTGGACATATCGCCCGCGACTTATCCGTTGGGTGCGCCTTTGCGCTTCTCCGTTCTGGCTTGCAAAGAACATAAATGTCGGAATATTTATTACTTTAGCCGAACTATTCACCCTTATTTCAATTGTGATATTCTTAATACGAACAAGAAAAGACGAAAGCCTTAAATAACAAAAAGACTTGGGAAGTTCCCAAGTCTTTTTTATTACCAGCCGAGCTTGTCAGCTTCTTCACGAATTCTGTCCCACGCAATGTCGTGGCACCAATAGTGTGCACACGGAGTTTCAAATAATGATTCCTTGCCGGAAGCGCCCGCTTTTGCGTAAATCTTTTTAACAACTTCATAAGAGTCGCGCACGCCCTCAATCGGGAAAATCGGGTCGAGCTTGCCTGCAATAATGAGAAGATTTCTCGGTGCTATGAGACACGCAAGGTCTTCCATCTCAAACCAGTTACAAATGTCCGGTATGTAGTTGCAGGAGCAATGCTCTACTTCAAAAATTGAGGTTTTAAACGAGCAGAAAGCACAACCCGGAACGCTTAATTTAATTCTTTCGTCAAAGCAAGACGCATAGAAGGTTGCAGTACCGCCACCGGATGTTCCAATAACCATAATTTTATCTTTATCAATTATATCGCTAAAATTCTCTTCCATGACGGAAATTGCCTGATGCACGTCCCACACGCGCTCGCCGATTACCGTTCTGCCGAGGTTAAGTGCTGTGAAAACAGTGTGCGCGCAGGTGTGGCGCTGAGGTTTAAAAATCACCTCTTCACCATAGGTTCTCTTCGAGCCGCGCTCACCCATTCCGCGCTGCTCAATGCAGAGCGCCGCAAAGCCTTTTTCAACCGCCTGCAAGCCAAATGCTCCGCGGGGCTGAGAATTTTCATCACCTTCATATTTTGTGTTTCCTATTGATAAGTGAAATCCCGTTGTGTGACCCTGCAGGGCTATTGCAAGCGGATACTTATCCTTGCCCAATTTAGGAATGAGGAAATAACACGGAACGGTTGAACCCACTTCGCTATCGAATGTAAAGCGAATCTGAGTGTATGTATCAAACTCAATTTTTTCTTCTATTTCGAAATTAAACGGGCAGGAGTTAGCCATAATTTTATCCATTCCCAAAAGCTCGTTTAATTTTTCGCGAACCTGATTTCTCCACTCATCGTAGTTGCAATCTTCCTTAAATGCAAGCTTACCAACGGTATTTTGTACTAAAATATCGTGGCATAAATCTCCATCAATTTTCTTAATCATAAATTATTCCCTCTCTCAAAATAAATTTACTCCCTTGATTGTACCACACAATCAAGGGAGTTGTAAATATCAAATTAGATACCCTTCTGCATTTCAGCAACTGCTTCTAAAACAGAGTCTGCCATATACTCAAGCTGCTCATCGCTTAAGCCATAGAGCGGTAAGTGGGTAAATCTCTTATAGAATACCTCTTCGCAATTCGGGCAAGTCTTCGCGATTTCATCAGAATTATAACCCATATCCTGAACAACTTTGAATCTGTAAAGCGGTCCAAAGTGTGCAATCTGAGTAACGCCGCGCTCCTCAAGCTTTTTCTTGAGAATCTGAACATCTCCGCCAGCCTTAGCCGGATCAATCTGTAAAAGATAGAGATGGAATGTCGGCTTGATATCTGCGTTTCCTAAATCCTGCGGAATGATTGCATCATTTTCCGCAAATCTGTTTGTAAGGTACTCAGCCGCTTTTCTTCTTGCCTCGATAATCTCTTCGTTGCGCTCTACCTGGAGTGAAAGGCCGAGACCCTGAATTTCGGTAGTTGAGCTATTTCCTGCAACGAACGGAGCATATTTACCCTGAATCGGAGTGATGTTATAGAGCCAATCCTTAATCGGGCAACTGAAGTCAAGACCTAAGAAGCGAGCTCTCTTCATTTCCGGACCAAAGTTCGGAACATTAGTAGTAGCAATACCGCCCTCACCAAAGGAGGTAATATTCTTAACCTCGTGCATTGAGAATGCCGCAAAATCACCGATTGTACCAATCTTCTTACCCTTGTACATAGCGCCGAACGCATGAGCTGCGTCCTCAAGTACGATAATATCGTGCTTCTTTGCAAGCTCCATAATCGGGTCCATATCAACCGGATAGCCGCCGATATGTACCGGAACGATCATCTTTGTCTTATCTGTAATTTTCTTTGCAACGTCAGCCGGATCCATATTGATTGTCTTCGGGTCAATGTCAGCAAAAACAAGCTTTGCGCCGACCGCAAGCGGATATGCCATTGTTGCAACGAAAGTAATTGCAGGAACGATAACCTCATCGCCCTCTTTGAGATTTGCATACTTATATGCAATTTCAAAGCCTGCTGTTGCATTTGTTACGAATGTTGAAGTAGTGGTGCCGAGATACTTGTTGCAAGCCTCCTCAGCCGCCTCAACCTTACTGCCGAGAGATAATTTTCCCGGAGGGGTTGCAAGAGAATCCAGCTTCTTTACCTGCTGCCATACTGCCTCGAGAGCGTCGTCATATTCCTTGCCCTCACCCTGCATGAGAAACTTGATAATCTCCATAAGATCGTGAACATTATAGTTCTCGCCTACTGCTGCCCACGGAACTCTTGTTGCTCCTGTATTATAACGGAAATCTGTTGCCTTACCCATAATAAATTCCTCCTATTTAAATTCGGGTTCATAGCGCTGAATACGCTTTTCCCAATATATTTCACGCACTTCAATATCCTTAATCTTAAGAACGGTTGAGTACGGTGAAAATCCTATGTGGCCGCCAACGAAAGCATTTTTATCAATAAGTTCTGAAACGAGCACATCATCAACGATAAGGAAATTATGGCCCTGTATCGCACCGACCGTCATACGCACTTCGGTGCCCGGTGTGTATTTATAATAAGAATGCAGAGCACACACCTCGTCCTCAGGGAATTTTTCAATTCCGCTTTTTCCCTCATACCAGCCGTTTAAGCCCGATACATACGAGGTTTTTAAGTAATTCTTCTCATCATCCCATGTTGTGCAATAAACGCAGTTTAAATCGCGGGTTGCAGGCAAAACCGTTGACATTGTAAAACTCATCATAACATCTTTGTCAAAGCGCTTCTTACTGAGCAATATTCCACCGCGGTTTTCCGGCTCTTTACCTATTAAATATCCGTCTTTAAATTCCCAGTTGCCGAGCTTTACCTCCCAATCATCGCGCCAGTTTTCATCGGGCGCTGATTTTAAAACAACCGGTGACTTATCAACTATAATTTTTTTGCGTAAAAGCAAAATTTCATTCTGCATATATTTCACCTTCCACTATAATTTTACCAAATTGTACCTCGTTAAAAAAGCTCTCTCTTTCCCTATTTTTTGTATTATATTCCCAATTTGTGAAATTTCTTGACAAAAAATCAGCGTTTGTTATAATTGTAAATGGTGATTTTAAATGCTTGTAAATTACGATACTTTTAAAATAGGAAAGGCTTTAGATGATTTTTACAGTGCAACCGGGATAAATATGGACTTATTCCGTGTTGATTTCTCGCGCGTTGCCGAACGTAGTCACTCTAAAAATAACCGCTATTGCAATGCGGTGCAAAACACCGAAATCGGAAGCATTTCCTGCCACAATTCTGACATAACATTACTTGAGAAATGTCGCGATACCAAAGTTGTGCAAATGCATGTTTGCCATGCAGGTCTTATTGATATTGCCGTTCCGATTCTGTACGATGATTCGATTATTGGTTACATTATTTTCGGGCAGATGAAGAACACTCAGGATTTCGCTCCGCTTTGCGACTATATATCGAAGCTTAACTTAAATCTTCCTGAGATGGAAGGGTATTTTAACGAAATTCCCGTATTTGATTCCGATAAAATAGCAGGTATTTCAAGTATCGCAACGATGCTCGTCAAATATATTCTGCTTGAAAATATGCTAAAACCGTATTACGATGAAACCGTTCAAAAGGCAATTAACTATATAAATGAAAATTTGAGCGAAGACATTTCTGTACACACTATTGCAAAGAATATCGGTGTTTCAAAAAATGTAATTTATCGAAGATTTCATTCCTACTTTAACTGTACGGTCAGCGAATACATAAATTCCGTAAGAGTTGAGCGCGCCTGTGACCTGCTTTTAAAAAGCGATATGACAATTGAAGAAATTTCTCAGACCATTGGCTTTACAAGCGCATCGTATTTCAGCAAAACCTTCAAAAAAGAGAAAGGGCTCTCCCCTTATAAATATAAAAAGAGCTTTTCACAACAATAAAAAAAGAACCTGACCTAATGGTCAGGTTCTTCTACTTTTGTTTTAATTACTTAACGAGAGCTTTTGCTTTTGCAACAACATTCTCAACTGTGAAGCCGAACTTCTCGAAGAGCTTGCCAGCCGGAGCGGAGGCACCGAAGTGGTCAATCGAAATGATGTCGCCATCAAGACCTACATACTTATCCCAACCGAAGGATGAAGCTGCCTCAACTGCGAGACGAGCACGAACTGCCTTCGGAAGAACGCTTTCCTTATACTCTGCACTCTGCATCTCGAAGAGAGCCATAGACGGCATACTTACAACGCGAGCGTCGATGCCATCCTTAGCAAGCTCAGCATGAGCCTTGTATGCAAGCTCAACTTCAGAACCTGAAGCAATAATGATAAGGTCCGGAGTAGCCTTCTTGGAATCAAGAAGAACGTAAGCACCCTTGAGTGCCTCACGGCTGCTTTCCTTATACTGCGGTAAGTTCTGACGGGTAAGAGCAAGACCTACCGGGTGGTTACCGTTGGTAATTGCATAGTACCAAGCTGCAACGGTCTCAGTGCCGTCAGCCGGACGGAAGTCAACAAATCCCGGGATAGAACGCATTGCTGCGAGCTGCTCGATCGGCTGATGTGTCGGACCGTCTTCACCAACACCGATACTGTCATGTGTTAAAATGTAAGTAACAGGCTGGTTCATAAGCGCTGAAAGACGCATTGCCGGCTTCTCGTAATCTGAGAATACAAAGAAGGTAGCGTTGTATGCAAATAAACCGCCGTGAACGGAAACTGCGTTTGAAATAGCGCCCATTGCGTGCTCACGAACACCGAAGTGTAAGTTGTTGCCTGCGTAATCTGCCTTTGAGAAGTCGCCCATACCGTTCATGTAGCTCTTGTTTGACGGAGAAAGGTCAGCAGAACCACCAAAGAGGTTCGGAACGAACTTAGCAAGACGATTTAAAACTTCACCTGAAGTAGCACGGGTAGCCATCGGCTTATCCTCGAATGACCAGAACTCATCGCTGTCGAGTTTTGCCATATCAACCTTACCGCTAAACCAAACATCCCACTCTTTTGCGAGCTCCGGATATGCCTTAGCGTAAGCTGCAAACTTCTCGTTCCAAGCATCAACATTAGCGTTAAGCTCTGAAACCTTGCCCTTCATAAATTCTGCAACATCTGCATCTACGAAGAACTCGTCAGCCGGCATGCCGAGGTTTTCCTTAAGACCAACAATGTTCTCAGCACCTAACGGCTCACCGTGTGATGAAGCCTTACCAGCCTTAGCTGAACCGTAACCGATAACGGTTGTAATCTTGATGATTGACGGACGGCTTGTATCTGCCTTAGCAGCATCGATTGCAGCGTTGATTGCATCTAAATCATTACCGTCTGCAACTTCGAGAGTCTGCCAACCGTAAGCTGCGAAACGAGCGTTAACATCTTCTGTAAATGCGATAGAAGTGTCACCCTCGATTGTAATTGAGTTTGAATCGTATAAAACGATGAGCTTTCCGAGACCGAGCGTGCCTGCAAGAGAAGCTGCCTCAGCGGAAACACCCTCCTGGAGACATCCGTCGCCGCAGAGAACGTATGTAAAGTGGTCAACTACATTGTGACCCTCGCGGTTAAACTTAGCTGCAAGATGAGCCTCAGCCATTGCAAAGCCGACGCCGTTTGCGATACCCTGACCGAGCGGGCCGGTGGTGATCTCAACACCCTTGGTGTGGCCGAATTCCGGATGACCCGGAGTCAGGCTGTCAAGCTGACGGAAGCTCTTTAAATCATCCATGCTGACGCCGTAGCCAAATAAGTGGAAAAGGCTGTAAATCAGCGCAGAACCGTGGCCTGCAGAGAGAATGAAGCGATCGCGGTTAGCCCAGTTTAAGTTTTTCGGGCTGTGCTTCAT
>JAZPZP010000028.1:0-4230 GCA_045544695.1 Eubacteriales bacterium
CATCAATCTCATTTATATTTGTAAAAGCCATATTTATCTCCTTTCGTAAATCCCGGCAAGAACTCATTTAAGTCTATCGGTTCTAAATTATTTTTTTCAAAAAATCCGTCTTCCATTTTGCTTATGTCAAATACGATATATGTATCAACAAATCCTAAAAATTCACTTCCGTTAAATTGTTGGGTTCGTTTGCCTCGGAGGCGTAATTTAAATTTATCAAACGTATCAAAAAGCTTTTTTTGACCTTTTGATAACTTTGTACTTGAACTCAGTTTAGCATCAATAATACCTTTTCGACCATCTTTTGTCTTAAAGAAAAAGTCAGGCTGAGTATATGTTCCGTCCTCATTATAAATTTGAGGTTGCTCTAAAACATCTACATTTGCCTCTGCTAAGTCTTTACCAAACTGTTTTTCAAATTCTTTTCCATCAACAAACTGCTGTGGTTGTTTGTTTTTAGGCTTTGTAGTCGGTACTTCAGCGGGTAAGTCATCCGGAACATCCGTTGGTGTCTTCTTGGCGACTGCTTTAGATGAAGGCTCTACTACTCTAGGACGATGCTTATTTTTACTATTTGGAAGATTTATCGGATTGCCGTTTACGCGGCCCATAAGCACTTCCATAAAAAGCGCCTGCGCCTGCGCCGCTTGTTGAGCATTGTATTCAAACGAAAGCTCATCAAGCGAAGTATCCTGTTCATAAGCATCATACGCTTTATTTACTAAAGAAGTAAAATCATTTGCCGCCCATTTTGCAAAAAACTTTTCTTCACCGTCATACAGACCGTATTCCACAAGGTCATCGTATGTAACTTCTTCGCCTGTTTTAAGCTTTTTAAATATTTTTCGTCTGATTTCAAGTGGAACACCTGCAAAAACATCCTCAGTATAGAAACCAAATTCTTTTCGAACTTCTTCGTCTAAGTTTTTGAATTTATCTTGCAGATAGTTATAGATTTGGTCAGTTTCTTCAGGATTAAGCCCATCAAGAAAGCTTGCAATTCCTTCGCCTTCTCTAATTTTTTTGCGAGTTTCTTCGTCAAAATAATTATAGTAAGTTTCGATAGCCTCATCTATGTCCTGCGGGTATTCCGTTTCCTCTTCAGTAGCTTCTTTCCTGCTTCGCTCTTCATATTTCCTTCGAGCGGCTTGTCTCTTTGCTTCAACTTCAGAATCAACATTCGATGCAGATGTTTTTGGATTCTCTTCTTGAGCAACGCTACTTTCTTTTGATTTCTCTTCAACTAACTCTGCCCGGTATTTTTCTTCATATTTTCTTCGAGCCGCTTGTCTCTTTGCTTCAACCTCAGAGTCTGCAACAGAAGCCGCTTTTTCTGAAGAATTTTCTTCGGTTCCGTTTGAGCTATATTTTACCGGCGTCAAGTCTTCTCCGCCGTAAACTACACCAAAGGCTTTGGTTATTGCCGACTCTACGGGTTCACCATTATCGGTAAATCTTCGCAGATGGCGCAACACCTTGTTATTCTCAAGGAATCCCGGCTGGTCACCAAAAGCAGCGTCAGCAAAATCCATCTGTTCTTCGGTCGGAAGGTCGTTATAATCGACCTCTTCCCAAAAAATACGACTGTTGTTCTCACGCTGCTTTGCAAGCATACGCTTTTCTGTCTCAGCATCGACAGAAGGTCTGCCTTCCCATTCCTCCTTTTCGGGGAAAAGCTTTTCGGGCAATTTTTCTTCACTCGGCACTGCCTCCGAATGAAGCTTCATAATCGCCGCGTTATACGCTGCATCTTCAACACTCGAACTGTTGTTCTTATTGTACCACATATTATTGGATTTGTCATCCTTTTTTTGATAAGAATCCGAATTATTTTTTGGTGGGTTCTCTTTAATCCATTTTTCGACTTCCTTCGGCAACTTTGGCTCGAACAGGTCAGGTAGCCAGGAAGACGTCTTTTTCTCTGTTCCACCTCCATTATTATAATTAATTACTTTCGGCTCCCTGCTCGGCTTTATGAGCGGAAGATTTCTTGCAACCGGTTCTGTTGTCATACCTCCAATTTGCTTTGGTTTAAGTTTCCCGTTTAAGCCAAAAACTTTTGGAAACTCTATTTTTTTCATTGGATTTATAAAACTATTATTCAAACACATTTCTCCTTTTCGAACATTTATTCGGTTGCGATTGTGAAAACATTATAACATTTCTTTTTTATTTTTGCAACTACTTTTTAAGAAAAAATTATTTTTTTCGAAACCGGAAGTTATGCCTGTTTTAATTTTGATGCGTAAAGTCGTTTTCCAAAGCCAATTTTTTTCAAATTTTTCTTATATATCCGGATTATTACTCTTGTCATTTGTCGACAAAAGTGTTAAAATAAAGAGTAATTCAAAAGATTGAGGTGAGATTTGTCGAAATGGATTTTAAAAAGATAACAATTTTTGCAGGTCATTACGGCAGTGGTAAGACAAATCTCGCTGTTAACCTCGCTTTTCATCACAAATCGCTTGGTCGCGATGTTACGATTTGCGACCTTGATATCGTAAATCCGTATTTCCGCTCCAAAGACAGCGAAGATGATTTTGTGAAATCGGGTATTCGCTTTATTTCATCGCCGTTTGCTAATTCCAATGTTGATTTGCCGTCAATTCCTGCGGAGGCGTATTCTGTTTTTTCCAAGAGCGATACATATTCGGTTATCGACCTCGGCGGAGATGACAGAGGTGCTTATGCGCTCGGCAGATTTGCGGAATTTTTAACTGACGAGGCTGCATACGATATGCTTATGGTGCTAAATCAATATCGCCCCGACACGCGCACACCTGAACAAGTACTTGAGATAAAAAAAGAAATAGAAGACGCGTGCCACGTGCGCTTTACAGGAATTGTAAATAACAGTAATCTCGGACGCGAAACAACGATTGAAACGCTTGAGAGTACAAAGGCATTTGCTGATAAGGTTTCTTCACTTCTGGATTTACCGCTTGTTATGACAAGCTTTGATAAATCAATAGGTATGCCAAATGTGCCAAATCCGTTTGCAATTGATATCATGGCAAAGGATGTCTGGCAGATTTAAATTATGTAAAACCAATTTCGAGATATATAAGGAGGTTTTTATCTATGGCAAAGGTTACATTCCGTGAGGACGAATGTAAGGGTTGTGGACTTTGCGTTCACGCTTGTCCTAAGAAAATTCTTGAAATGGCTCAGGATAGAATTAACAAAAAGGGTTATAATCCTGCGCAGATTACCGATCAGGCAGCTTGCATCGGTTGCGCTATGTGCGCTACTATGTGTCCTGACGTAGTTATTACAGTAGAAAGGTAGGGGTAATATGTCAGAGAAAGTTTTAATGAAAGGTAACGAAGCTTTAGCTGAGGCAGCTATGCGTGCCGGCTGTCGTTTCTTCTTCGGTTACCCGATTACTCCGCAGACTGTGGTTGCAGCTTATATGGCAAAGCATATGCGTAAAAACGGCGGCACCTATCTGCAGGCAGAAAGTGAAATCGCAGCAATTAACATGGTGCTCGGTGCTGCAAGTGCAGGTCAGCGCGTGCTCACCTCATCTTCAAGCCCGGGAATTTCGCTCAAGAGCGAAGGTATCTCTTACCTCGCAGGTAGTGATCTTCCGGCTGTTATCATTAACATTCAGCGCGGTGGTCCGGGTCTTGGCGGTATTCAGCCGTCACAGTCTGACTACTTCCAGGCTACTCGCGGTCTCGGTCATGGTGACTTCCATGTTATCGTTTTAGCTCCGAGCAAGGTTCAGGAAATGGTTAGCCTTATGTATGAAGCATTCGATTTAGCTGACCTTTACCGTATGCCGGTTATGATTTTAGGTGATGGTATCCTCGGTCAGATGATGGAGCCGGTTGAGTTCCCTGAAGAGAGCTCACGCAAGTTACCTGCAAAGGATTGGGCTACCACCGGTACATACGGCAAGAGAAAGAAAAACATTGTTAACTCTCTTTACTTAAAGCCGGAAGAGCTTGAGAAAACAAACTTCGAGCGCTATGAGCGTTATGAGAAGATTAAGGCAACCGAGCAGAAGGCTGAATGCTTTATGACTGACGATGCTGACATCGTTGTAGTTGCATACGGTGCTGCAGCTCGTGTCGCAAAGAACGCAGTACTCGCTGCTCGCGAGGCAGGCATCAAGGTCGGTATCGTTCGCCCGATTACTCTCTGGCCGTTCCAAGTCGGATCGTAGCCATGTCGTTCTGTGAGCCAAGGAGTTGACTATAAAGCTTGTCTTCCTAAGACCGCTTG